>NZ_JBFUHH010000001.1:0-263850 GCF_056402495.1 Microvirga sp. P4_A5
TTCCAGGGGCGAGTCGATGAGAACTCATTCTCGCGCGGAAGTGAGGGCGGTGTCACAAAATGAAGCGGCTCAGATCGGTGTTCATCGCAAGGCTCTCCACCTCAGCCCGCACATAGGCGCCGTCGATCACCATGGTCTCGCCGGAGCGGTCCGGCGCCGTGAACGAGATCTCGTCCAGCACGCGCTCGAGCACGGTCTGCAGGCGGCGCGCGCCGATATTCTCCACCGAGTTGTTGACCTGGACGGCGACCTCCGCCAGCGCGTCGATGGAATCGTCCGTGAAGACCAGCTCCATGCCCTCCGTGCGCATCAACGCCACGGTCTGCTTGATGAGGCTTGCCTCCGTCTCGGTGAGGATGCGCTTGAAATCCTCAACGGTGAGCGAGGACAGCTCCACGCGGATGGGCAGGCGGCCCTGCAGTTCGGGCAGGAGATCGGACGGTTTCGACACGTGGAACGCGCCCGAGGCGATGAACAGGATGTGGTCTGTCTTCACCGCGCCGTGCTTGGTGGCGACCGTGGTGCCTTCGATCAGCGGCAGGAGATCGCGCTGCACGCCTTCGCGCGACACGTCGGCGCCGCCGCGCCCTTCGCGGGCGCAGATCTTGTCGATCTCGTCGAGGAACACGATGCCGTTATTCTCCACCTGCGAGATCGCCTCCTGCACGATGGCGTCCTGGTCGATCAGCTTGTCGGCTTCCTCGGCCAACAACGGCGCGTAGGCCTCCACCACGGTGGTGCGCCGGGCCTTGGTGCGGCCGCCGAAGGCCTTGCCGAACATGTCGCCGAGATTGATCGCCCCCATGGACGCGCCGGGCATGCCGGGGATCTCGAACATCGGCAGGCCCTGGCCGCCCGATTGCTGCGTCTCGATCTCGATTTCCTTGTCGTCGAGCTCGTTGGCGCGCAGCTTGCGGCGGAAGGATTCGCGGGTTGCCGCGCTCGCGGTCGATCCCACCAGCGCGTCGAGCACGCGCTCCTCGGCGGCCAGATGCGCCTTCGCCTCGACCTGCCGGCGGCGATCCTCCTTCACGAGGCCGATGCCGACCTCGACGAGATCGCGGATGATCTGCTCCACGTCGCGGCCCACATAGCCGACCTCGGTGAACTTCGTCGCCTCGACCTTCAGGAACGGCGCGTTGGCGAGCCGCGCGAGCCGGCGCGAAATCTCGGTTTTGCCGCAGCCGGTGGGGCCGATCATCAGGATGTTCTTGGGCGCCACCTCCTCGCGCAGCGCGCCTTCGAGCTGCTGGCGACGCCAGCGGTTGCGCAGCGCGATGGCGACGGCGCGCTTGGCGTCGTTCTGGCCGACGATGTAGCGGTCGAGTTCGGAGACGATTTCGCGGGGAGAGAAGGAGGTCATGTGTGTCTTGGCCCAGAGCTTTTGTCGCGATCAGCCGGGAAGGCCCGGCTACGGAATTACTTTTCGTCCAGCGTCTCGATGACGATGTTGGCGTTCGTGTAGACGCAGATCTCGGCGGCGATGCCGAGAGAGCGCCGCACCATCGCCTCCGCGTCCATGCCGGAATCCGCCAGCGCGCGGGCCGCCGCGAGCGCGTAATTGCCGCCGGAGCCGATCGCCATGATGCCGCCTTCGGGCTCCAGCACGTCGCCGCTGCCCGACAGCAGCAGGCCCACATCCTTGTCGGCCACCAGCATCATGGCCTCGAGCCGGCGCAGATAGCGGTCGGTGCGCCAGTCCTTGGTGAGTTCGACGCAGGCGCGGGTGAGCTGGCCCGGATATTGTTCGAGCTTGGCCTCCAGCCGCTCGAACAGCGTGAAGGCATCCGCCGTCGATCCCGCGAAGCCGCCGATGACCTCGCCCTTGGAGAGGCGGCGCACCTTGCGGGCATTGCCCTTGACGATGGTCTGGCCAAGACTGACCTGGCCGTCGCCGCCGATGACGACACGGCCCTCTTTTCGGACCATCAGGATCGTGGTGGCGTGCATGGAGGGAAGGGCATCGGACAAGCGGCAAACTCCGGAAGGCAAGACGCTGGAAAAGGCCCCGCAAGGCCTCGAAGAACAGCCCTGACTTAAGCATTCATCATGCAAAAGCAACGCGGGTAGCGTTTCGCCGCGGGTCTTGATAAGAACGCGCCATCTTCCCGTTGTTTCTGCCAAGGATTTTTTCGATGCGCGAAGCGAGCGTCAGCCGCCGCACCGCCGAGACCGATGTCGCCGTGTCGATCGCCCTCGACGGCACCGGCCGGGCCGAGATCGCGACCGGGGTGGGCTTCCTCGACCACATGCTCGAATTGTTCGCCCGCCACGGCCTGTTCGACGTCACCGCGAAGGTGACGGGCGACCTGCATGTGGACCAGCATCACACCACGGAAGATACCGGCATCGCGCTGGGACAGGCCTTCGCGCAGGCGCTCGGCGACAAGAAGGGCATCGCGCGCTATGCCGACATCCACATGCCCATGGACGAGACGCTGACCCGCGTGTCGCTCGATATTTCGGGCCGCCCGTTCCTCGTCTTCAACACCACCTTCCCGACGGAGAAGATCGGCGCGTTCGACACCGAGCTGGTGCGGGAATTCTTTCAGGCCTTCGCCATCCAGGCGGGCGTCACGCTGCATGTGGAGACGCTCTACGGCGCGAATTCGCACCACATCGCCGAGAGCTGCTTCAAGGGCCTGGCGCGGGTGCTGCGCCGGGCCGTCGCGGTGGACCCGAAGGAGGGAGGACGCATTCCTTCCACCAAGGGCACGCTGTAGCGCTTTTTGTCGGCAATCCCGCATTTCGGGGCAAAACCGATCCGGCTTTTGATGCTATGAGGTTCAATCCTGCAGGTTCGTTTCCGGCAGGGCTGAACGCTCCGTAAGGACAATCCCGATGGCGACCTTCACGCTGCATCTGCCCCGCGATGCGAGACCCGGCGACCCGGCCGCTCTGGAGCGCTCTGAAATCGTCAAGGACGGCTTCTCGTGGGGCGCCTTCGCGTTCACATTCCTGTGGTTCTTCTTCCACCGTGCCTGGATCGCGGGCCTGCTCGTGCTCGTCGCGGTGATCGCTCTCAACGGCGCCATGTCCCTGCTCCACGTGCAACCCGTCGCGGCCTTCGCGGCGGCGCTGCTGCTGTCCTGGCTCATTGGCCTCGAAGCCAATTCGCTCCGCCGCTGGACGCTCGCCCGGAGCGGGTTGCCGGAAACCGACGTGGTGTCGGCCTCCGACCGGGACGAGGCGGAAGCGAAGGCGTTCGTCCGCTGGCTGGCGCGTACCCCCGCGCAACGGCCCGCCGCACCGACCGCGTCCTCCCGCCCCCGCGGCGTGAGCGAACCGGTGCTGGGTCTCTTTCCCGATGCGGAGCGGTTCCGGTGAGTGTTGCGATCGTCGATTACGGCTCGGGCAACCTGCACTCCGCCGCCAAGGCGTTCGAGCGCGCTGCCCGCGAGGCCGGCCTGAACGATGCCATCCTGGTCACCTCCGATCCGGCCGAGGTTCTTGCCGCCGACCGCATCGTGCTGCCGGGCGTGGGCGCCTTCGCCGATTGCCGGAAGGGCCTCGACGCCGTTCCCGGCATGGTCGAGGCGCTGACGCGCGCCGTGCGCGAAAAGGGCCGCCCGTTTCTCGGCATTTGCGTGGGCATGCAATTGATGGCGACGCGCGGGCTCGAACACGTGACCAGCCAGGGTCTCGACTGGATCCACGGCGACGTGAAGGCGATCCGGCCCGGCGACCCCACCTTGAAAATCCCCCATATGGGCTGGAACAACCTGCGCCAGCACCGCCCGCACCCGCTCCTCGACGGGATACGCACCGGAGATGACGGTCTGCACGCCTATTTTGTCCATTCCTACGCGCTCGAAGCCAGAGACCCGCACGACGTGGTGGCGAGCGTCGATTATGGCGGTCCCGTCACCGCCATGGTGGCGAGAGACAACCTGGCGGGCACGCAATTTCACCCCGAGAAGAGCCAGGCTCTCGGTCTCAAGCTCATTTCCAACTTCCTGAGGTGGCATCCGTGATTCTGTTTCCCGCCATCGACCTCAAGGAAGGCCGCTGCGTTCGTCTCGTCCAGGGCGACATGGATCAGGCGACCGTGTTCAGCGACGACCCGGCGGCGCAGGCCGCCGCCTTCGAGGCGCAAGGGTTCGAATGGCTGCATGTGGTCGATCTCGATGGCGCGTTCGCCGGAAAGCCCATGAACGCCTCGGCCGTCGAGGCGATTCTGCGGCGCATCGCGATCCCGGTGCAGCTCGGCGGGGGCATTCGCGACATGAAGACCGTGGAGGGCTGGCTGACCAAAGGCGTGTCGCGGGTCATCATCGGCACGGCGGCGGTGCGCGACCCGGCCTTCGTGCGCGAGGCGGCGCGGCTTCATCCCGGCAAGGTGGCGGTGGGCATCGACGCCAAGGACGGGCTCGTGGCGGTGGAGGGCTGGGCGCAGACCTCGACGCTCACCGCCGAGGAGCTCGGACGGCGCTTCGAGGATGCGGGCGTGGCGGCGATCATCTACACCGACATCGCCCGCGACGGGATCCTGAAGGGCCTCAACATTCCCATGACGCTGGCGCTGGCGCGCGCGGTGAAAATCCCCGTCATCGCCTCCGGCGGTCTTGCGTCCATGGCCGATATCGAGCGGCTGACCGAGGCCGATTGCGCGATCCTCGGCGGCGCGATCTCCGGCCGCGCGCTCTATGACGGTCGCATCGACCCGGACCAGGCGCTGGCGCTCCTGCGCTCGATCCGGCGGGAGAAAGCCTGATGCTGAAAGTCCGCCTCATCCCCTGCCTCGACGTCAAGGACGGCCGGGTCGTCAAGGGCGTGCAATTCGTCGATCTGATCGATGCGGGCGATCCGGTGGAAGCCGCCAAGGCCTACGACGCGGCCGGCGCGGACGAACTCTGCTTCCTCGACATCACCGCGAGCGTCGAGGCGCGCGGCATCCTGCTCGACGTGGTCCGTCGCACCGCCGAGGCGTGCTTCATGCCGCTCACCGTCGGGGGAGGCGTCCGCAGTGTCGAGGATATCCGCAGGCTTCTGCTCGCCGGCGCCGACAAGGTGTCGATCAACACGGCGGCGGTATCCGACCCTGATTTCGTCCGCGAGGCGGCGGAAAAGTTCGGCAGTCAATGCATCGTCGTGGCGATCGACGCCAAGAAGGTGTCGGCGGCGGGCGAACCGGATCGCTGGGAGATCTTCACCCATGGCGGCCGGAAAGCCACCGGCATCGACGCCGTGTCGTTCGCGAAGCAGGTCGCCGAACTCGGCGCCGGCGAATTGCTCGTCACCTCCATGGACCGGGACGGCACCAAGAGCGGTTACGACCTGGCGCTGGTGCGGGCCATTTCCGATGCCGTGTCAGTGCCTGTCATCGCCTCCGGCGGCGTCGGCAATCTCGACCATCTCGTGGCGGGCATCCGCGACGGCCATGCCAGCGCGGTGCTCGCCGCCTCGATCTTCCATTTCGGCACGCATACGATCGGCGAGGCGAAAGAGCATATGGCGGCGGCGGGGTTGCGGGTGCGGTTGGATTAAACGCTATAGTGTGTCAGTATCCCCCGAGCGTCCCCTTTTCCGAGGTCCAGGGAATGCCCCGCGGCGCAGAGCAATTCTTTCGCCTATCGGGCTGGACTCTTGTGGTCGCTTTTTGGGCCATCGTCGTCACATGGGCAGCCGGCTGGCTGCCGGTCGGGCTCCACCCGGTTTTTAAGAAGTTCGACCAAAACCGCGTGCTGTTGTGCTTTGAAGCCCCCAGCGAGTCTATCGAAGTCGCCTTCAGCAGCGGCGGCCGCGTTGCAACGCTTCGATTCCGGGCGATTGACCACCGATTGACGCGAGAAACCGGCAGATTGGCCCCAGAGGATTTCTACACCGACGGCTCCGTCAGCATGCTGATCGACCCTGAGATTTTCATCAGCGGATTGACCAAGGACCAACTCCGTCACTGCGATTGGGATTGAACCCTGATGTCATCGTTGTTTCGCCCCGCCTTCGACCAAAGCATTGGCGCCCAGTGACCTTTTCGGTCTATGACCTTGACGATCCATAATGGGACTACCGATGACTGCCTTCACCCTCGACGACCTCGCCCGGATCGTCGCCGAGCGCGCCTCGGCGCCAACGTCCGAATCCTATACGGCGAAGCTTCTGGCGGACGGCCCGGCGAAGGCCGCGAAAAAGCTCGGCGAAGAGGCCGTCGAGGCGGTGATTGCCGCGATGACGGGCGACCGCGAAAATCTTACCGCCGAGGCCGCCGACGTCTTGTATCATCTCTTGGTCGTCTTGCAGGGCGCGCGCATTCCGTTAAGTGATGTGATGAAAGAGCTTGAGCGGCGGACCGGGCAATCGGGATTGACCGAAAAGGCCGCGCGCAAGCCGTGATGTCCGGGAAGGTGCCTCTCATGGACCAGGCAAGCATGCTCTCGACCGAGAACGGTGACGGGCTTTCGCCCTATCGTCGCTTCACCCGCGAGGAATGGGCGAGGCTGCGCGCCGACACGCCCATGACGCTGTCGGGCGAAGAGGTGCTGCAACTGCAATCCCTCAACGATCCGATCTCGCTCGACGAGGTGGCGGCGATCTATCTGCCGCTGTCGCGCCTCCTGTCTCTCTATGTGGCGGCGACGCAAGGCCTTTTCCGCGCGACCCAGCGCTTCCTCATGGCCGAGAACGACGCCAAGGTGCCCTACATCATCGGCGTCGCCGGGTCGGTGGCGGTGGGCAAATCCACCACCGCCCGCGTCCTGAAGGCGTTGCTCGCCCGCTGGCCCAACACCCCGAAGGTCGACCTCGTCACCACCGACGGGTTCCTGTTGCCGAATTCCGAACTCGACCGGCTCGGCCTGATGGACCGAAAAGGCTTTCCCGAGAGCTACGATACGGGCGCGCTCCTGCGCTTCCTTGCCGACATCAAGGCGGGCAAGCGCAATGTCGCAGCCCCGCTCTATTCGCACCTCGTCTACGACGTGGTGCCCGGCGAGGAGAAGATCGTCGACCTGCCGGACATCCTCATCGTCGAGGGGCTGAACGTGTTGCAGCCGGCGCGCATGCCCAAGGACGGGATGGCGATTCCATTCGTGTCCGACTTCTTCGATTTCTCGGTCTATATCGACGCCGAGGAGGAGGACCTGCACCGCTGGTACGTCAACCGCTTCCTGCGCCTGCGCCACACGGCCTTCCGCGATCCGCTCTCCTATTTCCGGCGCTATGCGGAAATTCCCGAGGAGGAGGCAATCGCCACCGCCGAGAGCCTGTGGAACCGCATCAACCTCACCAACCTGCGCGAAAACATCGTGCCGACGCGCCAGCGCGCGAGCCTGATCCTCAAGAAGGGCGCGAGCCATCGCATCGAGACGGTGGCGCTGCGGCGGCTGTGAGGCCGGGGACGGAAGTTCAATCCCGCATGTGGCGGGAATCGTAGCGGATCACGGTTCGCAAGGTCCCGTAGGGCGTGGGGGTGCGGGCATCGAGTTGCACCCGGGCGCCGGAGCGAAAACCGCTCGCATCCTGAAAACGGCGCTGTGGCTGGACATAGCGATATTCCGACCGCACCCGGCCGCTGACGCGCAGGCACGTCTCGGTGCCGGGGACCGAGAAGAACCCCGTGCCTTGCGTGACGCAGGAGCGCTGCGGCTCCACGGACGCGGCGCTTCGCGCCGGCAATTCGGCGCCCATGGCCGGCGCGGCGAGCAAGGTCAGCCCCCACGCAAGGGCGGCAGAAGAGGAGATCCGGGATGTCATCGGTTGAACCTCTGCGGAGAATGGGTTCGCGGCCGGAGCCGCGCGCTCAGAAATCGCGCTGCACGCGCAGGCGGGCCTCCATGGCATTCTCACGCCCGATGAGCCGCAGCGCGGCGGGATCGTTGTCGACCGGCACGCGCCCTTTCGGGTCGACCGACCGATAAAGCCCCTCGATGCCGATGTAGAATCCCCGGGTCGGGAGCCAGGACAGGTTGGTGCCCACGCGCCAATCGGTCAAGCCGACGAAGCCGAGCCGCCCGCCGGCGGGCGTCACGAAGGACGCGGCGCCCGGATAATCGATGATTCCGTAGGACACGAAGGCCGCCTGCCGGATTCCCGGGGTCCAATAATGCAGGAACAGGGCGTTGGCGGCCCATCCCTCGGAGAGCTTCGTCTGGCCGAGGGCGTCCACATAGGCGTCGGTCTGCGTCAGGCCGAGATTGCCCACATCCGTATTGCCGAAACCCAGATAGCTCAGCGCGCCCCGCGTATAGGCGCCCTGCAGCCAGAGCTGGTCGCCGTCGGCGATCGCCGGCAGCTTGATCTGCACGCCGCCCTGAACCGCGAAGCCGTATTCGGTGTCGGAAAAATCCGGCACCAGGCCGGGCCTGAGATTGTCGCCGCGGATCTGATGCAAAGCGGCCGAGGCCTGGGCCTTGCCCCAGCTCTGATCGACGAGCAATTGCCCGACCACGTCGGGCATTCGCAGGCCTGGGGGGGCGAATGCCTCGCCGGGAAAATCCGGCCCATTGGGGTTTCGGAGGAACCGTCGCTCGATGCCGTCCTCCAGCGCGACGCTGGCCGTCCAACCCGATCCGAACTTGGCCGAATAGGCGAGGACCTGCGTGTTGAAATCCGACACCAGGATCGCGCCGAAATTGTAATCGTTGGTGTAGAAGTCGAAATAGGATTGCGTTCGGCCCGCGGTCAGCCCGCCGAATTGCACGAAAGCCCGGTCGAGATTGAACGTATTCGACCCGTAACTCCCGGTATTCCGCGTCACCTCGTAGCGAGCGAAGGTGCGCAGCGCGCCGTAGGCGGTGGCCGTCCGCGCGTCGAGCTCGATCCTCCCGCGGGCGCGGGTGCTGATCGCATCGCTGGCGCGGTTGCCGGGCTCGAGATATCGGTATTCCACCCGGACCCGTCCGCCGACCCGCAGGCAGGTTTCCGTCCCCGGGATGGCGAAATATCCGACCCCATGGGTCGAGCAGACCTGCACATAATCCACCGCCACGGCAGGACGGGCTGGCAGGTCGGCCCCTTGTGCCCGGCCGACAAGCACGCTCGCCAGCAACGCGACGACACCACAGGATGCTCTCTTGAGACGCATGGGCATGCTCCCGACCGGCCCCGAAGTTATCGGGCCGCGCCGGGGCCTGCAAGCGCCGGCCTCAGGCCAGCAGGCCTTCCTGTCGCGCGAGATCGCGAAGGTTCGCCTGCGGCCTCGCACCGAGATGGCTGATGACTTCCGCCGCCGCCAGGCCGCCGAGGCGCGCGCAAGAGACGAGGTCGAGATCCTGCGTCAGGCCGGCAAGGAAGCCCGCGGCGAACAGGTCGCCGGCGCCGGTGGTGTCGACCACCCGTTCGACCGGAAACGCCGCGACGGCGCGGGTTTCCTCGCGTGTGACCACGAGCGCTCCCTCGGCTGAGCGCGTGACGATTCCAAGCACGTTCTCCTCGCGCAGGGCCGCGAGCGCCGTCTGCGGATCGGACACGCCGTAGAGGCTCTGCAATTCGTGGATGTTCGCGAACAGGATATCGAGGCTGCCGTCGCGGATGAGCCCGAGGAACTCCTCACGATAGCGATCGACGCAGAAGGCATCCGACAGGGTGAGCGCCACCTTGTTGCCGGCCCGGTGAGCGATCTTCACGGCCTTGCGGAAGGCCTCCTTCGCGGCCGGCGGATCCCACAGATAGCCTTCCAGATAGACGATGGAGGAGGCCTCGACGGTGGCGTCCTTGATGTCGTCCGGGGTGAGGTTCTGGCAGGCCCCCAGATAGGTGTTCATGGTGCGCTCGCCATCCGGCGTCACCAGGATGAAGCTGCGGGCGGTGGCAGGGCCGTCTTTTGCCAGGGCCACGTCGTAATGGACGTCGATGGCCCGAAGATCATGGGCGAAGTGATGCCCGGTTTCGTCGTCCTTGACCTTGCCGATGAAGCCGGCCCTCACGCCGAGGGAGGCTACGCCCGCGGCGGTGTTGGCGGCGGAACCGCCCGAGATCACGGTCGCGGGGCCCATATCGCCGAACAATTCCTCGGCGCGCGCCTCGTCGATGAGCTGCATGGCGCCCTTGTGCACGTTCTTGCTGATCAGGAATGCCTCGTCCGTATGGGCGAGAACGTCCACGATGGCGTTTCCGAGCGTGAGCACGTCGATTTGGGAATGGGACATGGGAAACCGGGTTGTTGAAAGAAGCGCGCTTTCGCACCCGGCGCGGGTCGGGTCAAGTCTCAGGGCGGCGGCGCTGCCGTGCCCCGCGCTCTTTCCTGAGCCGAATCGAGAACCGCCAGCACGGCATCGACCTCGTCTTCGGTCAGGCCGCCGAGCTCGCGGGCGAGGCGGTTCGCCAGGAGCGTCGTGCGCGGATGGGTCCCGGCGGTGTCGATCTTCACCCGCGGATCGGACATGTCGGCGAGGCGGGCGAGTTCGTCGGCCTCATCCCAGATGATGTGGAAATACTGCAGCGTGCCTTGAATCAGCGCCCAGGTGGGCTTGCCGCGTTCGCCCCGCTCCAGCGCCGACAGATAGGCGCTCGAAACGCCCAGATGCGCCGCCATGTCCTTCAAGAGGAGTCCGCGCTCCCGGCGCAGGCGCCTGACCTTTTCGCCGAATGGCGTCATGGCGCATCGGCTCCGCGCCGGCTGCGCAGCCGGACATAGAGCGCGCCGGAGCCGCCATGATGGGCCGAGGCCTCCTCGAAGCCCATCACGAGGGAGCGCAGATCGGGCAGGCCGAGCCAGTGCGGCACCAGACGCCGCAGGATTCCCCGCTCCTCGTAGAGCGCGCCGATCCGGCCGGTTCCGCCCTTGCCGGTAATGACCAGCACCAGGCCGTGGCCCTGCCCTTGGGCGCGGTAGAGAAAGCGCAGCAGCGCCTCATGGGCCTCGCTCTGGCGCAGTCCATGCAGGTCGATCCGCGCATCAACGGCTTTCGTGCCCCGGCGCAGACCTGTCAGGGTCTTGCGTTCGAGCGGCGCGAGCGGCAGCAGGCGTGGCTTGGGGGACGCCAGGGGGAGGGGCGCGGGGTGCAAAATCGGCTCGGCCTTGGGCTCGCGCCCGTGCGCCTCCGCCGGCTCGGGCTCGAGCGGGATCGCGCGGCCTTTCATGGGCGCCACGCCCCGGGCCACGTGTGCCCAGAGCTTGCGCTCCTCGCTGCTGAGCGCGCGACGCCGCCTCGTCATGGACGGGCTTTGGGTTTCAGGATGACGAAGGAGACCGCATGGCGCATCAGGCCGGCCTGCGTTCCGGCTCCCTCGCCGCTGCCGACGAAGAAATCCCCCCGCGCCGGACCCACGATGGCCGAGCCGGTATCCTGCGCCACCATCAGGCGGCGCAGGGGCTCCGTCCGGTCGAGGGCGTGCGGGAGCGTGCCGTCGATGAAGACCGGCAGCCCGTAGGGCCAGATCGTGCGATCGACCGCCAGCGACCGGCCCGGGGTGAGCGGGATGCCGGCGCCGCCGATGGGGCCCTGCGCCTCCGCCAGTTCGGCCGCCTCGCGGAAGAAGATGTAGGAGCGGTTCTGGCGCATGAGCGCCCGCGCCGGCTCGGGATTGTCCTTCAGCCATCCCATCAGGCGTTCGAGCGTCATCGTCTCGAGGTCCATCACGCCCTGTTCCACCAGCAGCTTGCCGATGGAGGTGTAGGGGTGGCCGTTGCGGCCCGCATAGGCGACGCGCATCACCGACCCGTCGTCGAGACGAATGCGGGCCGAACCCTGGACGTGGAGGATGAACGCCTCGGCCGGCTCGCGCAGGTACACGATGGGCCTCGCGCGCTGGCCCAGGACGCCCTCCTCGATGGCGGCGCGATCCGGATAGGGCTCGAAGCCCGAGGGCCCGCGCCGCCCCGCCTGGAGGCTGGAATCGAGGCCGGGCAGGCTCTCGCCCTGCGGCACGGTGACGAGATCGTCAGGCCGGTCGAGGAGGGGAACCCGGTAGGTCGCCGAGGGGGTGCGTGAGCCTTCGAATTCAGGCTCGTAATAGCCGGTGAGAAAGCCGCTCCCTGTCGTCGGGGCGACGCGCATGGGCTGGAAATGCCGCTCGAAGAAGCCCCGGGCATCCTCGGGGGCGACGATCGTCGTCTCGAGCGCCGCGCGGCAGGCCCCGGTCAGGTCGAGGGAGGGAGCCTGGGCGGGCCGCAGGGGCGTAAGGCCCGTTTCGGCGGCGCGGCAGCTTTTCAGGAAGGTCGCGAAGGCCGCCGCGTGATCGTCCTCGGCCCAGCCGGAAAGATCCGCGAAGGTGACGGGTTCGAGCCGGGCTTTTCCCGCAAGCGCCGAGACCGGATCGAACGTCGCCATGATCAAAGTCCAAAACAAAAAACCGGGGAGGCCGCGACGGCGCGGCCCCGGGGCATTCATTGCCCCGCTTCGGTCGCGACCAGCTTCCAGTTGGGGTCGCGGCTCCCGAGAACGCGCTCGAAGGTCCACACGTCGGTGACGTCCACCACCGCGTCGGGGCTGCCATCCACGACCGCGTCGGTGGCGTCGCGGGTGACGGTGATGAGCTTCGACAGGAAACGGAGGCTGAGCTGGGCCGTCTTGCCCTGAACGTCGGCGCCGGTGATTTCCGCCTTGTCGACGGACACGAAGGTCGTCTCGACCTTCTCGCCGCGCTGCTCGCGCTCCGTGATGGCGCGCTCGAAGCCCTCATAGACTTCCTTCGACAAGAGATCCTTGAGGGTCTTGCGGTCGCCCTGCGCGAAGGCGCTGACGATCATCTCGTAGGCGGCCTGAGCGCCCTCGATGAAGGAGGCGGCATCGAAGCTCGGCTCGGCGCGGGCGATCTCGTCGAGAGCGCGGGCCATGGGGGTCCCGGGTTCGGCGAAGCCCTTCCAGCGTTCGGCCGCCGTGGCGGTCGCCTCCGCGGCGGGACGGGCGCCATTGGCGCCCGGCAACCGCACCACATTGTCCTGGTCGGCGGACGGCGCGTTGGGACGCAAGGGCGGCTCCCGCCTCGAAATCGGATCGAGCGGCGGCTGTTCGTTTCCGGTCTTCTGCCCCAACACCGAGCGCAGCCGCCAGACTACGAAGATTGCGAGGACGATAAAAATGAGGGTCGTGATGTCGAAGGAATCCTGCATCGTCGATCCGTTAAGGGTCTTCCCGATCCGGCCGCGGAGACGCGACCGGGCTTTTGCCGCACCGGGCAGAAATGGGTGTCCTGCGCATATGGGGCCTATGGGTCGTAACATCCACCTCTCGCGGCGACAAGCGAAGGCAATGGGCGAATCTTGTTCCTGCGGCGGGAACATGATAGCGCGAAGGTCCACGGCCCGTTGCCGATATACGCTTGTACCCAGAGCGCTCCACACGGGCGCGACCGATAACTCTCTTCGGAGCTTGAAGACATGGCCGACAACACGGCAACCAATGGCGCGCAGGATACCGCCCTCCCGGCGCTGAATGCCCTCGCCCAATATTGCAAGGATTTCTCGTTCGAGAATCCCAACGCACCGCGCTCGCTCCAGCAGCAGAGCGAAGGCCCGCAGATCAACCTGCAGGTCAACGTCAACGCCAAGCAGCTCGCCGAGGCCGATTTCGAAGTCGAACTGACCCTCGAAGGCAGCGCCAAGGTGGGCGGCACCGAGACGCTGTTCGCGTTCGAGCTGACCTATTCGGGCATCTTCCGCGTCCAGAACGTGCCGACGGATCAGATCCACCCGGTGGTGATGATCGAATGCCCGCGCCTGCTGTTCCCGTTCGCGCGGCAGATCGTGGCCGACGCGGTGCGCAACGGCGGCTTCCCGCCGCTCTATATCGACCCGATCGATTTCGTGGCGCTCTACCGCCAGCGCGCCTCGGAACTGCAGACCGAGAATCAAGCCGGCGTCACGCTGTCGTAATGACCTCGGCCCTGGCGATATAGACACCCCATATCGCATCGGGGCCGAGCGTTTCGACGAAGGCCAGATGCGCGGCACGCTCCGCATCGGTCAGACGCGACAGGAATGGACGCGGCCGCATCTCCCGGGATGCGGCCGCACCCGTTTCAAGAACAGGGATGCGCCCGCTCGGACGGATCGTGAGATCGAGGCCGGTCTGCTTGCCGCCGATCAGCTCGATATAGACCTCGGCGAGAATCTCGGCATCGAGAAGCGCGCCGTGCTTCGTGCGGCGCGAATTGTCGATGCCATAGCGCGAGCACAGCGCGTCGAGATTGTTCGACGCGCCCGGATGCTTGCGCCGTGCCAGCGACAGGGTGTCGACGCAGTCATTCAGGACGATGGCCGGCCGCCCGAGACGCGCATACTCGGCGTTCAGAAAGCCGACGTCGAACGCCGCGTTGTGAATGACCAGGCGCGCATCGCCGATGAAATCCGCGAATTTATCCACGACCGCGGCGAAGACCGGCTTGTCGGCCAGAAATTCGTTGCTCAGCCCGTGCACCCCGAAGGCGCCCTGCGAGACGGGAAATTCCGGGTTGATATAGGCGTGATAGAATCGGCCGGTCGGCACGTGGTTGACGAGTTCGACGCAGCCGATCTCGATGACTCGGTCGCCCTTGCCATGGTCGATGCCGGTGGTTTCCGTGTCGAGAACGATTTCACGCAGCATCAACTTTCCTCTCGGCGCCAGGCCGCGAGCCGGCCGGGACGTCCCGCCAAGCATGTCACGATGGAGCGCACCTGCGCCTCCGCCGATGTGAAATCGCGGCTCGTATCCACAAGGAAGTGGGCGCGCCTGCGCTTCTCGGCATCCGGCATCTGCTTGTCGAGGATCGCCCTGAACTTGTCTCCGGTCATTCCGGCGCGGCCAAGGACCCGTTCGGCCTGGATGGCGGCGGGCGCGCTCACCACGACGACCGCGTCGCAGCGCGTGTCGCCGCCGGTTTCGAACAGAAGCGGGATATCGAGGACGACCAGCGGCGCAAGCGGCGTGACCCGCCGCAGGAAAGCCTCCTCCTCCTCCCGGACCAGCGGATGGACGATCGCCTCGAGGGCGCGCAGCCGATCGGTGCGACCCAGCACCGCGTCGCCGAGTCTCTGGCGGTCGACGGCGCCCGACACGACCGTGCCCGGAAAGGCGGCGTCGATGAGCGGAGCGGCGCGGCCGCGATAGAGGGCGTGGACGGCGGAATCCGCGTCGTGAACCGGAACTCCAAGACGCCGGAAGATCGCCGCGGTGGCGGTTTTTCCCATGCCGATGGAACCGGTCAAGCCGAGGACAAAGCTCATGCGGGCGTCCCGATATCGTCCAGAATCAGCGCTTCGAGCTCACGCGTCACATGCGGGGTGACGCCGAACCAGCGTTCGAAACCCGGCACCGCCTGATGGAGCAGCATGCCGAGGCCAGTGACGATCCGCAAGCCGCGCGCCTCCGCCTCCCGCAGCAGGGGCGTCTTCAACGGCACGTAGACGATGTCCGTGACGATGGCGTCCGGCGGGGCATTGGCCAGATCGAGGTCGAGCGGCGGCTGGCCCGCCATGCCGAGCGAAGTGGTGTTGACGATGAGGCCGGCGGTGGACACCAGATGGCCGATTTCCCCGAAAGTCACAGCCTCTAGCGACGGGCCGACCGGCAGGGCCAGATTCCGCACCAGTTCGTCAGCCTTCGCCAGGGTGCGATTGGCCACGTCGATGCGCCCGAAGGCGCGATCCTGCAGGCCCGCGACGACTGCCCGGGCGGCGCCGCCGGCACCGATCACCAGGGCGGTCTCCCCATGTTGTCCCCACGTTGTCCCCAGGCTCGCATCGAGATTGTCCACGAATCCCGCCACATCGGTGTTGTCGCCCCAAAGGATGCCGTTCTCGATCCAGATCGTGTTGACCGCCTGCGCCCGCTCGGCGCGCCCGGTCCGTCGGTCCACGCCGACGAAGGCCGCCTCCTTGTGGGGGATCGTGACATTCCCACCGGCGAATCCCCGTTCGGCAAAGGTCCGGAGAAATTCGGGGAAATCGACTGGTGCCACGTCCAGGCGTTCATACGACCCGGCAATCCCGTGCTGGCGCAGCCAGTATCCGTGGATGAGCGGGGAGCGCGAATGCTTGATCGGGTGCCCGACCACGAAGGCCTTGATCATCGAACGTCAATCCTAGAGCATGATCCGGCGAAGTGGCCGCCGGTTCGCCGACAGATCATGCGGCAAGACAAAGAGATAGAGCCGGATCGGATTCGAAGAAAATGAATCCGACTCTAGAGGGCGAGGCAGCCGAGACGGCGCAGGGCGGCGAGAAGCGGAAGGAGCGGCAGGCCGAGGATCGTGGCGTGATCGCCCTCGATCGCGTCGAACAGGTGGATGCCGAGATGTTCCACCTGATAACATCCGACGCCCGACAGGGCCTGGTCACCCGCCGCATCGAGATAGACGTCGAGGGACGGATCGTCCAAGGCCCGCATGGTGAGTTTTGCCGAATCGTGGAACCACGTGACCGGCTCCCCATCCCGCGCCAGGCACCCGGCGCTGTGCAGGACATGCGTACGCCCGGCAAGATCCCGTAATTGCGCCAGCGCCGCGTTGCGATCCGCCGGCTTGTGGAACACACGGCCCGCGCAGGAGAGGACCTGGTCGGCGCCGAGCACCAGCCTGCCGGGGCAAAGACGGCTCACCGCCAGCGCCTTCTCGGCGGCAAGCCGCGCCGCGAGCCGCTCGGGCACGGGAAGGCGGGCCGCGTCCTCCACCTGCCGCTCGTCGATGTCGGGCTTCTGCGTTTCGACCGGAATCCCGGCTCGCTCCAGCAATCCGCGCCGGGTGGCGCTGGTGGAGGCAAGGAGCAGGGGCAGCGGCTGGGTCCAGAGGCTCGTCACGGCACTCACTCGGCGATGAAGCGCAGGCGGTGGTCCCGGTAGAGATCGAGGATCGCCGCGGCGGTTTCCTCGATCGAACGGCGGGTCACGTCGATGGACGGCCAGTTATGACGCTGGAACAGCCGTCGCGAGGCGGCGATCTCCTCCGCCACCGCGTCGCGGTTCACATAGGCCGTGTCGTCGTCGGCCTTCAAAGACAGAAGGCGGTTCTGGCGGATCTGCACGATCCGCTCCGGCGTCGCCACGAGGCCGACGATCAGCGGCTTGCGGGCCGATTCCAGGACGGCCGGGGGCGGCATGCCCGGGATGAGCGGGATGTTGGCGGTCTTCATGCCGCGATGGGCGAGATAGATGGCGGTCGGCGTCTTCGACGTGCGGCTGACGCCCAGCAACACCACGTCGGCCTCTTCGAGATCGTGCGGCAGATGCCCGTCATCGTGCAGGAGCGTGAAGTTCATGGCGTCGATGCGCTTGAAATATTCCGCATTGAGCACGTGCTGCGCCCCCGGCCGCGCCGTCGAGGCCGCGCCGAGATAGGATTGCAGCAGGGAATGGACCGGCTCCAGCACCGACAGGTGGGGCGAAGAGGTGGCGCGGCAGACTTCCTCGAGGCGGCTCGCCAGATCGCGCTCCACCAGCGTGTAGAGGACGATGCCGGGCGCCGCCTCGATTTCCGACAGCACCCGTTCGAGCTGCGTCGTCGATCGCACCAGCGGATAGACGTGCTCGATGGCGGCGATGCCTTCGTATTGCGCCACGGCCGCGCGCGCCACGGTGATCAGCGTCTCGCCGGTGGAGTCGGATACGAGGTGGAGATGGAAGTAGCTGCGCCCCACGAACAGGCTCCTGTATGAGGGGTTGATAAGTGTGGATAGAGCGCTTGTTCGGGAAGGTCCAGCGCGCAGCCCTGTGGGCAGTTCCGGGATCCATCAACAGCACCGTCCGATGTGGGTGCCCGCCGCCGGCCTTTTGGGAGAATCCGGTACGAATCGGCAAAACCGCCTTGAGTCGAATCTCGCTTCGGCGCGTTAGGATTTTGTTAAGCTTTAAGATTTCGGCAAGGATTGTGGCGACGACGCCTTACTCGTTAACGGATGGTTAATGGCCGCACCCGTGTGGACGACCTGTGGACGGGCTTGCGGCGTCATGAATCACGGCCCAAGAGAAACAACAGATTCTAGATCAATCTCTTTTCTTTCTTTAGAGAGGCCCTGTGAACCACCGTCCCGCTAAAACGATTTTGCGCGTCCTCAATGGCGAACCGGTCTGGCCTCTGCCGGTCTGGATCATGCGTCAGGCGGGGCGCTATCTGCCGGAATACCGGGAAACCCGCAAACAGGCGGGCTCGTTCCTCGATCTCTGCTACACGCCGCGTCTCGCCGAGGAGGTGACGCTGCAGCCGATCCGCCGGTTCGGATTCGATGCCGCCATCATGTTCTCCGACATCCTGGTCATCCCGCACGCCCTCGGCCAGGACGTGCGTTTCGTCGAGAACGAGGGACCCAAGCTCGATCCGGTGACGTCGGAGGCCGATCTCAACAGGCTTTCGGACGAGATGCCCATGGCGCGTCTCGAGCCCGTCTTCGAGACGCTGGATCGCCTGCGGACGTCACTGCCCGAGGAAACCACCCTTTTGGGTTTCTGCGGCGCACCCTGGACCGTCGCCAGCTACATGATCGCCGGGAAGGGCACCCCCGACCAGGCGCCCGCGCGGCTGACCGCCTATCGCGATCCGGCCTTCATGCATAAGCTGATCGACAAGCTGGTGGTCGCCTCGACCGCCTATCTGATCCGCCAGGTCGACGCGGGCGCGGAAGCGATCCAGATTTTCGAGAGTTTCGGCTCGGCCCTGCCGCCGGCGCTCTTCGATCGGCTTTCGCTCGATCCGATCCGCCGCATGGTGGAGGGCCTGAAGACGGCGCGGCCGCAGGCCAAGGTGATCGTGTTCGTGCGGGGCGGGGGAGCGAACCTTCATCGTTTCGCGGCGGCGGGCATCGGCGACGGCCTCGCCCTCGACTGGACCCTCGATCCGGCGCGGGTTCTGCCGACCCTGCCGGACGGCGTTGCCACCCAGGGCAATCTCGATCCGCTGGCGCTCATCGCCGGAGGCGCGCCGCTGGAAAACGGCATCGATCACATTCTGGCATCCGTTCGCGGACGCCCGCACATTTTCAACCTGGGGCACGGCATCCTGCCTGAAACCCCGACCGAACACGTGGCGCAACTGATCGCCCGTGTCAGAGGATCCGGACACTGACATGAGCTACGCGTGGGTCAAAGCCTTTCACCTCATCGCGGTCATCAGCTGGATGGCCGGGATGCTCTACCTGCCGCGGCTCTTCGTCTATCACAGCGAAACGCCCAAGGGCTCGATCCAGTCCGACACGTTCAAGATCATGGAGCGGCGGCTCCTGAAGGCGATCATGACGCCGGCGATGATCGTCACCTGGATCCTCGGACTGGTTCTCATCTGGCAGGGCGGGTGGATCACCTCGGGCTGGCTTCACGCGAAGTTCCTGTTGGTCATCGCGCTCAGCGGCGTGCACGGTTTCCTGTCGAAGACCGTTCGGGAATTCGCCGCGGATCGCAATGTCCGGCCGGCCCGATTCTACCGCATGCTCAACGAGGTCCCGACGGTGCTGATGATCGTCATCGTGATCCTGGTGATCGTCAAACCGTTCTGATCCCGGCGCGGAATGTCACGATTTGGCGACATCGGTATCGCCTTTAGGGAACTTCGGGGTAGGGGACTTGAGGCCGGGAACGTTTGCGGCTAATGATCAGTTCTCCTTCCTCAAAAGACAGGTTGCGCTGCCCGGCCCCACTGACTCATTCCCTTGAGTCGCGGTTCGTGAAATGAGCGCCCTGCCCGAACGTCCCTTTCCGTCTCCCCCGCGTCCAGCATCCGTCTGTGCGCGCACCCACCTTCGCGAGTACTCCCCCATGAGGGAAATCAAACTACAGGACCTGAAGTCCAAGACTCCCACCGAACTCATCGCGTTCGCCGAGGAGCTCGAGGTCGAGAACGCCAGCACGATGCGCAAGCAGGAGCTGATGTTCGCGATCCTCAAGCAATTGGCCACGCGCGAAGTCGAGATCATCGGCGCGGGCGTCGTCGAAGTTCTTCAGGACGGCTTCGGCTTTCTCCGCTCGGCCGATTCGAATTACCTGTCGGGGCCCGACGACATCTACGTCAGCCCGAGCCAGATCCGGAAATTCGGCCTGCGCACCGGCGACACCGTCGACGGGCCGATCCGCGGACCCAAAGAGGGCGAGCGCTATTTCGCGCTGCTCAAGGTCAACACCATCAATTTCGAGGATCCCGAGAAGATCCGCCACAAGGTTCATTTCGACAACCTGACGCCGCTCTTCCCGACCGAGCGCTTCAAGCTCGAAATCGAGGATCCGACGCGCAAGGATTACTCGCCGCGGATCATCGACATCGTATCGCCGATCGGCAAAGGCCAGCGCGCGCTGATCGTCGCGCCGCCGCGCACGGGTAAGACCGTGCTCATGCAGAACGTCGCGCAATCGATCACCACCAACCATCCGGAATGCTACCTCATCGTGCTGCTCATCGACGAGCGGCCCGAGGAAGTCACCGACATGCAGCGTTCGGTGAAGGGCGAGGTCGTCGCCTCCACCTTCGACGAGCCGGCCTCGCGCCACGTGCAGGTCGCCGAGATGGTGATCGAGAAGGCCAAGCGCCTCGTCGAACACGGACGCGACGTGGTCATCCTGCTCGATTCGATCACCCGTCTCGGCCGCGCCTACAACACCGTCGTGCCGTCATCCGGCAAGGTGCTGACCGGCGGTGTGGACGCGAACGCGCTGCAGCGTCCGAAGCGCTTCTTCGGCGCCGCGCGCAACATCGAGGAAGGCGGCTCGCTCACCATCATCGCGACGGCGCTCATCGATACGGGCTCGCGCATGGACGAGGTGATCTTCGAAGAGTTCAAGGGCACCGGCAACTCGGAAATTATCCTGGATCGCAAGGTCGCGGACAAGCGCACCTTCCCGGCCATCGACATCACCCGGTCGGGCACCCGCAAGGAAGAGCTGCTGGTCCCGAGCGACACGCTCAAGAAGATGTACGTGCTCCGCCGCATCCTCAACCCGATGGGCACCGTGGACGCCATCGAGTTCCTGCTCGACAAGCTGCGGCAGACGAAATCGAACGCCGAGTTCTTCGATTCGATGAATACCTGAGTCCAAGAGACCGTCATATTCTGTCACATGCCCGGGATAAATTCCCGGGCATTTTTTTGTCCGGGGTCGATGGCGCGGTTGGACATCCATCCCACGCCGTCATGCCCGGGCTCGACCCCGGCACCCACACCTTCTTCCATGCCGCCGCCAGATAGACTTGGGTGGCCGGGTCAAGCCTGGCCATGACGGAATTTGATCCAGCCGTCAGCCCCCCGAGCCGCCAAGCATCTCCCGCACCCGCATCTCCAGATCAGCCGCATCGTAGGCCGGCAGCGAACAGCGCATGCCCGCGCAGACCAGCGCCTGCGGCCGGTCGCCCATTGCCGCCCCATGAGCCGGGTGTCCGGAGGCGAGGAGGTCGCCGGGACGGACCGTCACGACCGTCCGGTCCGTATAGGGCACCCGCATGGCGACCTCGCGCAGCGTATCCGTGGCCTCCCCCGAAATCACGATGGTCAGGCCGCGCAGATGCAGGTCGAGGGCGTTGAGGATCGACGTGTGGCCGAAGGGGTTCGTCCGCGCGATAGCCGTGAGGGTCGCGAGCATCGCTTCGGCGTTCTTGCGGTCGCCGTCCTCCCCGGTGATCTGCGCCAGCCTTACCAGGGCTTCGGCCAAGACCCCGTTGGCGTTGGGGACCGCATCGTCGTTGACCGGCTGGGGCCGGACCACGAGCGGATCGGCCTCGGCCGACGTCATGGCGAGCGTGCCGGTTTCGTGAACTGTGAAATCCCGCCCGAGCGTTTCGCCCCAACGTCGCGCATCGCTCAGGTATCGCTGCTGTCCCGTGGTCTCGAAGAGCGCCAGGGCCGCGCGCATCATCGCGGCGTGGTCGAGGGCGAAACCCGGAAAGATCAACGCGCCCCCACGCCAGGAATGTCCAAGCCGACCCTCCCGGTCCATCGATTCGGCAATGAAACGATAGGCGTTGGTGGCAGGGCCGATCCAATCCGGACGATCGAGGAGCGCAGCGGCCCGGATCATGGCGGCGATCATCAATCCGTTCCAATCCGCCAGCACCTTGTCGTCGAGGCCAGGCCGGATGCGCAGGGCCCGGCGGGCCAGAAGCTTGTCGCGCATGGGAGCGAGCCGGGCGTCGAGCTCGGCGGGGATCTCGCCGGTGATCAACAGGTTGGGGATGTTCGTCTCTTCCCAGTTGCCGTGCTGGGTGATGTCGTAAGTGGCGGCGAAGAGCGTCGCGTCGGCTCCTGACACCTCGCGGACCTCGTCGAGGCCCCACACATAGAACTTGCCCTCGACCCCTTCCGAATCGGCATCGAGGCTCGCGGCGAAGGCGCCTTCGGGCGTGGTCATCTCCCGCATCAGCCACCGGACGATCCCGTCCGCGGCATTGCGGAACAGGGGCCGCCGGCTCTCCGCGTAGGCCAGGGCGTAGAGTTCGAGAAGCTGCGCGTTGTCGTACAGCATCTTCTCGAAATGCGGCACGAGCCAGCGCTCGTCGACCGCGTAGCGCGCAAAGCCGCCGCCGATATGGTCGTGAATGCCGCCGAGCGCCATCCGCTCCATCGCCAGCAGAAACCGGTCGCGGGCGGTGGAATCGCGGTTCCGTCTGGCGTGCCGGAAGACGCATTCGAGGATCGGCGGGTTCGGAAATTTCGGCGCGCCGGGAAGCCCGCCATTGACCGGATCGAGGATTCCCGACAGCCGCCCCGCCAGATCGTCGAGTTCGGTCCCGGTCAGCGCGCCTCCGTCAGGCTGGGAGGTTTGCAACAGATGCGCCTTCAGCGCGCGGGCGTTTTTGTGGACGCGGTCCGGCTCTTCCCCGTGGATGCGGGCGATCTCCCGCAAGACCGCAATGAAGCCGGGCCGGCCGAAGCGCGGCTCCTTCGGAAAGTAGGTTCCGCCCCAGAACGGCTCGCCCTGGGGGGTGAGGAACATCGTCAGCGGCCAACCGCCCTGCTCACCGAGCGCGTGAAGTGCGCTCATATAGACCTGGTCCACATCGGGCCGTTCTTCCCGGTCGACCTTGATATTGACGAAGAGCGCGTTCATGACCTCCGCGACCTCCGGATCTTCGAAGCTCTCATGGGCCATCACGTGGCACCAATGACAGGCTGCGTAGCCGATGGAGATCAGGACCGGCCGATCGAGGCGTCGGGCCTGTGCAAGCGCCTCTTCGCCCCATTCCCACCAATCGACGGGGTTGTGGCGGTGCTGGAGCAGGTAGGGCGAGCTTGCCTCTTGGAGGCGGTTCATGATGCTGCTTCCGGTTGGATGTCGGCTTCATGCGAGGCCGAACGGGGTGCTGCCACAGGTTTAAAGCTTCGTCGCCCGGCTGGTTCAGCGCCGGTGTGGATTTTGAAGGTTCAAGACATGCGATCCGACGATACCATCTTTGCTCCCGCCTCGGGATTTGGCCGCGCTGCCGTATGCGTGATCCGGATCAGCGGGCCGCAAAGTCGATTTATGGTCGAAACGATTGCCGGCGCGCTGCCGCCGCCACGTCGTCTGGCGCTGCGGATGCTGCGGGATCCGGCCAGCGGCGAGCCCCTCGATCAGGCCCTGGTGGCGTGGATGCCGGGGCCTGCCAGCTTCACCTGCGAGGATCAGGCCGAGCTTCACATCCATGGCGGGCTTGCCTCGCGGGCGGCCATCCTGCGCTGCCTCGGCGCCCTCCCCCATTGCCGGTCGGCCGAGGCCGGCGAATTCACCCGCCGGGCCTTTCTCAATGGACGCATGGACCTCAGCCGGGTCGAGGGTCTCGCGGATCTCATCGACGCCGAGACCGAGGCGCAACGACGCCAGGCGTTTCTGCAACTCGAAGGCCGCTTGGGAAATGCCGCCGAGCAATGGCGCGAGGATGTGTTGCAGGCACTCGCCAGGCTGGAAGCGAGCCTCGACTTCTCTGACGAGGGCGATGTTCCGGAGGCATTGGAAGCCGATATCGTTCGTCGCCTCGAAGCTCTAGCCGGGGCCATCGGCCGGACCCTCGCCAATCGCAGCGGCGAGCGGCTGCGCGAGGGTCTGATGGTGGTTCTGGCCGGCGCGCCCAACGTGGGCAAATCGACCCTGCTCAACGCCCTCGCCCAGCGGGATGTAGCCATCGTGTCGCCCGTTGCCGGCACGACGCGGGATGTCATCGAGGTTCGGTGTGATCTTGGTGGTCTGCCGGTGACGATCGTCGACACGGCGGGTCTGCGGGAGAGCAGCGACCTGATCGAGCGGGAGGGCGTGGCGCGGGCGGAGGCGCGGGCGCGGGACGCCGATATCGTTCTGTGGCTCGTTGCGCCTGGAGACGAGAACGCGGTCAAGCCGCCCCCTGGGCGCTTGCTTCTGCGGGTCGGAACCAAGGGCGATTTGAATCGGGTCCGTCATGATTGCGATCTTGTCGTGTCGGCGGCGACCGGAGAAGGCATTCCCGATCTCATTCAGCGCCTCGAAGGAGAGGCCATGGGCTTGCTGGACGGGGGTTCGGACGCGCTGCTCACCCGCGAGCGCCATCGGCTCGCTCTGCAGGATGCTAACCATTGCTTAACCAACGCGATCGAAATTCTGCGACGGCAGGGGCCGGTCGAACTCGCCGCCGAGGAGACCCGTTTGGCCGCGCGGGCGCTGGGGCGGGTCACGGGGCGAGTCGATGTGGAGGACGTGCTGGACAGGCTGTTTTCCAGTTTCTGCATTGGGAAATGACTTGTTTTGGATGACAGGATGCGGACCCCAAGCCTGTGCGTGGAGAGTCGACAAGGAGTCGAGAACCTGTGGGCGGGCAGTGGAAAACCTGCGCACGGCTGGGATGTTTCACGTGAAACATTTTGTCCTTTGACCTGCGGGAAGCGACCGCGTATCCCCCTCTCGGAGAGTCACGCATGATGAGATTTGACGTTATCGTTGTGGGAGGCGGGCATGCCGGCGCAGAGGCCGCCGCGGCTTCCGCGCGGCTTGGGGCACGCACGGCCCTTGTCACCCACAAGGCGGCGACTATCGGCATCATGTCCTGCAACCCGGCGATTGGCGGATTGGGGAAGGGCCATCTCGTTCGCGAGATCGACGCCCTCGATGGCGTAATGGGGCGGATCGCCGACGCTTCCGGCATCCAGTTCCGCCTTCTCAATCGACGAAAAGGGCCGGCGGTTCGGGGTCCCCGTACGCAGGCCGACCGCAAGCTCTACGCGCGCGCCATGCAGGCCGAGTTAGGGGCCACCGAAAACCTGACCATTGTCGAGGGCGAAGCGTCGGATTTCCTCGCGTCCGACGGCCGCGTGACGGCCTTGGTGCTCGCCGACGGTCGGCATTTGGAAACAGGCGCGTTGGTCCTCACGACCGGGACTTTTCTCTCGGGACTCATCCATATCGGTGAGCGCAAGATTCCGGCCGGGCGTATGGGGGAGAATCCGTCGCTCAGTCTGCCCAAGACCTTTTCCCGGCTTGGCTTCACCCTGGGACGGCTCAAGACCGGGACCCCTCCCCGCCTCGACGGGCGCACCATCGATTGGGCGGGCGTGGACAAGCAGGCCGCCGATGACGAGCCCGTACCGTTCTCCAGCCTGACGGATCGTATCACGGTGCCGCAGATCGAATGTGGCATCACCCGGACAAATGCGGCCGGGCACGATCTGATCCGGCAGAATCTTCACCGGGCGCCCACGTATTCAGGCGACATCCAGAGCCTCGGCCCGCGCTATTGCCCGTCCATAGAGGATAAGGTGGTCCGCTTCAGCGATCGGGAAAGCCACCAGATCTTTCTCGAGCCCGAGGGCTTGGACGATATCACCGTCTATCCGAATGGCATCTCCACGTCGCTGCCGGAAGACGTGCAGTTGGGTCTGTTGACCCATATTCCGGGCCTCGAACGGGTCCGGATGATCCAGCCCGGCTATGCGATCGAGTATGATTTCGTCGATCCCCGGAACCTGACACCCACCCTCGAAACGAAGGCCGTGAGAGGTCTGTTCCTGGCAGGCCAGATCAATGGGACGACCGGCTATGAAGAGGCGGCGGCGCAGGGATTGCTGGCCGGCCTCAACGCCGCGCGTTTCGCGGGAGGACAAGCCGGCATCGTTCTCGACCGCGCCGAATCCTATATGGGCGTGCTGGTCGACGACCTCGTGACACGGGGCGTGAGCGAGCCCTACCGGATGTTCACGTCGCGCTCTGAATATCGCCTCAGCCTCCGGGTGGATAACGCGGATGAGCGTTTGACGCCCAAGGGCCTCGCGATCGGATGCGTTGGCTCTAAGAGGGAACGTCACTTCTCGCTCTCACAGCAGCGGATCAAAGAGGCCGAGGCGACGCTCCGGTCGTTGGCGATTACCCCGAAGGAGGCCGCCAAGCACGGCCTGGAGATCAACCAGGACGGCGTCCGGCGCAGCGCCTACCAGCTCCTGTCCTATCCGACGATCTCGTGGTCGGATTTGGAACGGCCCTGGCCCGCCCTCGCCCACACGGCGCCTGCCATCAAGGATCGCCTGGAAACCGACGCGACCTATGCGGTCTATCTCGACCGTCAGCGCGCCGATATCGCGGCTTTCCGACGCGACGAGAGCGTCGTTCTGGAGGCCATCGATTTCACCAACCTACCGGGAATCTCGAACGAGATACGGGCCAAGCTCGACCGTGTCCGCCCCGCTACGCTGGGGCAGGCAGCCCGCATCGAGGGAGTGACGCCCGCCGCGCTGACGCTGCTCGCCGCTTTTGCGAAGCGCGACGGTACGGGTCGCGCTCCTGCGGCGGATCTCTCATGAGCGAGTCGCTTGCGCCGTTACAGAATGTTTCACGTGAAACAGCCGAGCGCCTGCGGCTGCTCGAAAGCGAATTGCGGCGCTGGCAGGCGATCAAGAATCTGGTTGGCCCCGGGACGTTGGACGACATCTGGAACCGCCACATTGTCGATTCGCTCCAGCTTTTGAACGCGGCTCCCGACGTTAAAAGCTGGCTCGATCTCGGTTCCGGCGCCGGTTTTCCCGGTCTCGTACTGGCCATCGCGGGCCGCGAACGAGACCTCCAAGTCGATCTCGTCGAGAGCAACTCGCGAAAATGCGCCTTCCTGCGGCACGTCGCGCGGCTCACCGAGGCCAATGCGCGTGTCCACGAAGCCAGGCTTGAAGCAATCATCCCGCAATTTGTCGGCAAGGTCGACGTGGTGTCGGCGAGGGCACTCGCGTCCTTAACCAAGCTCCTGGAATGGACCGAGCCCCTGTTGAAAGCGGGGACAATTGGCCTGTTCCCGAAGGGCCGGGACGTGGATGCGGAATTGACCGAGGCAGCGCGATCGTGGAAGCTAGGCACGGAGATCCTTCCGAGCCAGACTGATTCCGACGCCAGGATTCTCCGCATAACCTCCATCGAGAGAGTGTCATGACCACCGAACGCAGCGAATCTCCTGCCGGAGCGCGCCCGGCCCTGCCGCGCACGCTGGTGCTCGCCAACCAGAAGGGCGGGGTGGGAAAGACCACGACGGCCATCAATCTGGGCACGGCGCTCGCCGCCATCGGCGAAAAGGTCCTGATTCTGGATCTCGACCCGCAGGGCAACGCCTCCACCGGACTAGGCCTTGACCGCAAGAACCGGCCAGTCTCGACCTACCACGTGCTGACCGGCGAAGCGTCGCTGGAAAGCGCCATCACTGCCACGGTGGTGCCGCGCCTTTTCGTGGCGCCGTCGACCCTGGACCTTCTCGGGGTCGAGCTCGAGATTTCCGGAGAGCGCGACCGGGTTCAGCGCCTCAAGAAAGCCATTTCAGCTCTCATGACCTCAGAGGTAAGTGATCCGTTTACTTATATCCTGATTGACTGCCCGCCTTCGCTCAATCTTTTGACCATCAATGCCTTGACCGCAGCTGATGCCGTTCTGGTACCCCTCCAATGCGAATTCTTCGCTCTGGAAGGCCTCAGCCAGTTGCTGAAGACGGTCGAGCAGGTCCGGTCGGCCCTCAACCCCAATCTCACCATCCATGGCGTCGTGCTCACCATGTTCGACCCGCGAAACAATCTGTCGGGGCAGGTGGTGGCCGATGTTCGCCAGTTTATGGGCAGCAAGGTCTACGAGACGATGATCCCCCGGAACGTCCGGGTGTCCGAGGCCCCGTCCCACGGTAAACCGGTTCTGCTCTATGACCTCAAATGCGCCGGTTCGCAGGCCTATCTTCGACTCGCTTCCGAAATCATCCAACGCGAGCGCGCGCTTCGCGCCGCTTGAACCAGATCTGAGAAACTCAATGGCAGAAGACGCGAAGCCCCGCCTGGGCCGAGGATTGGCAGCCCTCATTGGCGAGGTCGGAGACGAGATGTCGGTGGTGGAGCGCGGGCGCGGCCAGCGCCGCGTTCCCGTCGAGTTTCTGCGCCCGAACCCGCGCAACCCGCGCAAATATTTCGAAGAGAGCGAGCTGCGGGAATTATCCCAGTCGATTCGCGATCGCGGCATCATCCAGCCGATCGTGGTGCGGCCCGTGCCGAACAAGTCCGACGCGTTCGAAATCGTGGCCGGCGAGCGTCGCTGGCGGGCGGCCCAGAATGCGGGTCTCCACGACGTACCCGTCGTGGTTGTGGAGATCGACGACAAGACGTCGCTCGAATACGCCATTCTGGAAAACGTCCAGCGTGCCGATCTCAACCCCATCGAAGAGGCGCAAGGCTATTCGCGCCTGATGGCTGAATTTTCCTACACGCAGGAGAATCTGGCGAAGATCATCGGCAAGAGCCGGAGCCACATCGCCAACATGATGCGGCTGTCGGATCTGCCGGAATCCGTGAAAGCCTTGCTGGTCAACCGCCAGATCACCGCCGGCCACGGCCGCGCGCTGCTCTCGGTCAGCGATCCGCACGGGGTGGCCCGCCGCATCGTCGACCAAGGCATGAGCGTCCGGCAGGTCGAGGAGATCGCCCAAGCCGACCAGACCATCCCGAAGAACCTCGAGACCAAGTCGGCCTTCAAGCCCGGCAAGGACCCGGATACCCGGGCCCTGGAACGCGCTTTGCAGGACGTGCTCGGCCTCAATGTCGAGATCGCCCATAAGGGCCAGGGCGGCGAATTGCGCATTCGCTACAAGACCCTGGAGCAGCTCGACGGCCTCTGCCGCAGGCTCAACCCGCAATAGGTCGGGCGAGGGAAGTGCATGGATGTCCGGCGCTTGATAGCACCCTTGACCGAGCGCTGGAACGAGGGCGAGCGCGACTGGGCGTTCGTCAAAGACCCTAATCATGACATTGCGCGCTGGGAGGAAAGCACAGGGCTTTCTCTTCCGGATGGGTATCGCCGATTCATGCTCAGGTTCAATGGCGGCCGCGTTTATCCGCGGCTTTTTCATTGCAGCATTCTCAAGGCGAGCTCACCACCTTCATCGACCCGTTCTATTCGTGGACGAAAGTCGAAACTTATACGCGCGGGGATATGTATGGCAAAGGCACCCCGCCCGAGATGCTTTTCATCGGCTGCGACCCTGGGGGCATTGAAGTTCTCCTGTCGCTTCGTCCGGCGGATTACGGACATCTTTTTTGTTGGTTTCACAGCACGAATATTTGGGGCACCGACGACAATGACCGGATTTGGTACCAGGCCGCGTCCTTTGAAGCTTTTCTTGGCTCGTTGCACGACGAGCCGGACGGGTCGGATTATGAGAGTTGGCGCACCCCTCTGTTCGACAAGCTCGCCAAGCCGCTCGTGTTTTAGACCCAAGCAATCATTTACCGCCGCGCGGCGCGGGCCAGATCGAGAAGCGTCTTGGCAGCGGTCACGTCGGCGAGGGTGGCGAGCCGGCGGGTTTGCAGGATGCCGGTCTGGATCGACGCGATGGCGTCCTTCAATCCGGCGACGTCCCAGCGCTGGAGCTGGCGTTCGACCAGCGGCTTTCGCCGGAAATGCAGGCCGCGCATCGTCTCCATGACGCTTGAGACGCTTCGGCCCTCCTCCACGGACTGACGGCCCGAGAGCAACATCATGGCGTGGCGCAAGGCCGCGCCCAGAACGACTGAAGCATGTATCCCCTCGGCCGCCAGGCGACGCGAGCCGATTTCGAGCTCCGAGCCCATGCCCGCGAAGGCCGCATCCACCACCGCATCCATGGCGAGACTCGAGACGTCGCTCATGATGGCGTCCACATCCGCGAGGGTGATTTCGCGTTGGCCGTGCGCATAGAGCATCAGCTTCGCAAGCTCCCCACGGGTCGCAAGCCGGTCGCCGCCAAGCGACGCCAGGATTGCCGCGCGGGCCTCGCGGGACACCGAAAAGCCGCCGGTCTTGATGGCCTCGTCCACCACCGAGCCGAGATCGCGGCCGCTATCCGCGTAGCAGGGCAGGGCCAGCGCGCGCTGGGACTTCTCGCACAGGTTGCGCAAGGGCGAGGATTTGGCGAGGTCGCCCGCCTCGATCACGATGGTCGTGTCCTGCAGGTCGGACTTCAACACGGCATCGACCGCGGGCGCGATGTTGCGGGAGGTCGAGCGGATCCAGAGCGCCCGCCTGCCGCCGAACAGGCCCATGGTGCCGGCCTCGTCGGCGAGCCGTCCGGGGTCGGCCGCGATGTCGTCGCCATCGAGGCGGATGAGCTGGAACGGGTCGGCGGGGTCGTCCACCCCGCGCTGGGCCAGCGCCCTGGCGCGCTCGTTCACCAGCCCCGTATCGGGCCCATAGACGAGATAGACGCCGATGCGCGGATCGGCGCGCCGCAGCACACCTTCCACGTCACCGGCTTTGACCGCGACCATCCGGACTACATCTGCGACAGGGTCGCGGCGATGCGGGTCTTGACCTGCTCGGCCAGGGTCTTGGCGAGGCGGATTTCCGCGTCGCGCGCCGCCCGAACGGTGGCAAACCGCTGGTTGAAACGGTCATAAGTCGTCTGCCCGGTAGCGGTGCCGGTCGTCACGACGGTCTTTCCGTCGAGGCTCGTCAGCGTGTATTTCAGGTTGCCGATGAGCGTCGCGGATTGGGCGCGACCCGAGACCGAATCGACGATGGGCGTGCTCAGGCGCTCGGTCAGCGCCAGCTTGAGGTTGTACTTCTTCGGCGTGTCCGACCCCGAGCCGTTGAAGGCGTAGATCAGTTCGCTGCGAAGGTAATGACCCACGACCGCCTGCGAATCCGGCCATTCCTTGTCCGGAATATCGATGGAGGCGAGCACATTCTGAAGCGAAGCGCCCGAGACCGCGGGTCCGTGGAGCGGTCGCAGGCACGCCGACAGCCCGAGTGCGATGCCCACGATGGCCGCCACGCGAAGGCCGCTGCGGAGGTGGGGGAGGTTAAGCAACGACATTCACGATCCTCTGTGGAACGACAATGATTTTCCGGGGCGCCTTGCCCTCGAGAACCCGCTGGACGCCGTCGAGTGCCAGCACGGCGGCCTCGATCGTCGCCTGGTCGGCTTCGCGCGCCACCGTGACGTCGGCGCGCTTCTTGCCGTTGACCTGGACCGGCAGGGTGATCTGGTCCTCGACCAGCATCGAAGGATCGAGCTCCGGCCACGGCGTGTCGGCGACGAGGCCCGCCTGACCGAGCGCCTGCCAGCTTTCCTCCGCCAGATGCGGCATCATGGGGGCCAGGAGTTGCACGAAAATCCGCCCGGCCTCGCGGAAGGCGCCACTGAGCCCGGATTCCTGGGAGGTCTTGGCCTGACCCAGCAGATCCTGCAGGCTGTTGGCGAGTTCATAGAGATGCGCCACGCAGCGGTTGAACCGCAGCCGCTCCACGTCGTCGCTGACAGCCGCCAGCGCCTTGTGGGCAGCCTTGCGGACAGCGAGCGCCACAGGGCCGTCGCCGGGCCTATCAGCGCCGTCGGCGGTGCGGTCCGCGAGTTCCGAGATCAGGCGCCACACGCGCTGTACGAAGCGGCCCGCGCCCTGCACGCCTTCCTCGGTCCAGATCACGTCGCGCTCGGGCGGGGAATCCGACAGCATGAACCAGCGCGCGGTGTCGGCGCCGTAGGAGGCAATGATCTCGTCGGGATCGACCGTATTCTTCTTCGACTTCGACATCTTCTCGATGGAGCCGATCTCGATCGGCGCTCCCGTCGTCACGTGCAGCGCCTTGCGGGCGCTCCCGTCCTGTTCGAAGCGCACGTCGCTCGGCAGAACCCAGCCGCCGGCCGCATCCTTGTAGGTTTCGTGCACCACCATGCCTTGCGTGAACAACCCCGCGAAGGGTTCGTCGATGCCCGCATGGCCGGTCTTCTTCATGGCGCGGGTAAAGAAGCGCGAATAGAGCAGGTGCAGAATCGCGTGCTCGATGCCGCCGATATACTGGTCGACCGGCAGCCAGGAATCCACAACGGCGCGGTCCGTCGGGCGGTCGGTCAGGGTCGGGTCGGTAAAGCGGGCGAAATACCAGGACGAATCGACGAAGGTGTCCATGGTGTCGGTTTCGCGCCGGGCCGCCTTGCCGCATTGCGGGCAATCCACATGCTTCCAGGTCGGGTGCCGATCGAGCGGGTTGCCGGGCACGTCGAAGGACACGTCCTCCGGCAGCACCACGGGAAGCTGCTCCTTGGGCACCGGCACGATGCCGCAATCCTCGCAATGGACGATGGGAATCGGGCAGCCCCAATAGCGCTGGCGCGAGATGCCCCAGTCGCGGAGGCGGAAATTGACCTTGCGCTCGGCCACCGGGCGGTTGCGGCGGCTTTGATTTTCGAGAATGCGCGCGACTTCTTCCTTGGCGTCCGCGATGGTTTTGCCGTCGAGAAAGCGCGAATTGATCATCCGGCCGTCGCCGTCATAGGCCGTATCGGTGATGACGAAAGTCGCCGGGTCCGCGTCGGGCGGGCACACCACGGGGATATTGCCGAGGCCGTATTTGTTGACGAAATCGAGGTCGCGCTGGTCATGGGCCGGGCAGCCGAAGATGGCGCCGGTGCCGTATTCCATCAGGACGAAATTCGCCACGTACACGGGCAGCGACCAGGCCGGGTCGAGGGGATGGACGGCCCGGATGCCGGTGTCGAAGCCGAGTTTCTCGGCCTTGTCGATGGCCTCCTGCGCGGTGCCGGTGCGCTTGGCCGTCTCGATGAAGGCCTGAAGCTCAAGGTTGTTCTCGGCCGCGGCCCGGGCGAGGGGGTGGTCCGGCGCGACGGCGACGAACTTGGCGCCGAACAGCGTGTCGGGACGCGTGGTGTAGATCTCGACCTCGTCCTCGCCACCGGGGGTGGTGTTGGGGTCGAGTGCGAAGCGCACCAGGAGGCCCTCCGAGCGGCCGATCCAGTTGCGCTGCATCAGGCGCACTTTTTCGGGCCAGCGATCGAGGGTGTCCAGCGCGTCGTGAAGGTCCTGCGCGTAATCGGTGATCTTCAAAAACCACTGCGTCAACTCGCGCTGCTCGACGAGCGCACCGGAACGCCAGCCCCGGCCGTCGATCACCTGTTCGTTCGCCAGCACCGTGTGGTCGACCGGATCCCAATTCACCTTGGCGGTCTTGCGGTCGACGAGGCCCGCGGCCAGAAAGTCGATGAACATGCGCTGCTGGTGGCGGTAATAGCTCGGATCGCAGGTGGCGATCTCACGGCTCCAGTCGATGGCGAGGCCCATGGATTTGAGCTGCGCCCGCATGGTGGCGATGTTGGCGTAGGTCCATTCTTTCGGATGCACCTTGTTCTGCATGGCGGCGTTTTCCGCCGGCATGCCGAAGGCGTCCCACCCCATCGGATGCAGCACGCTGAAGCCGCGCGCGCGCTTGTAGCGCGCCACCACGTCGCCCATGGTGTAGTTGCGCACGTGCCCCATATGGATGCGCCCGGACGGATACGGGAACATCTCCAGCACGTAATATTTCGGGCGCGGATCGGCGTTGTCGGTCTTGAAGAGATCGCGGTCGTTCCAGACCTTGCGCCATTTCAGCTCGGCTTCCTTGGCGTTGTAGCGCTCGGGCCTCATTTTTCGTTACACATCCGTCATAGCGTGGGGGCGGCGGCGTTGCGCCACCGGGTGTGGGCGGACTAGAACATGATGCCGAAAAGTGCAACGCGGATTTCGGCCGACATCATGCTCAGGTTATTGGAATCGATCACGTTTTATGATCTGAGACCGAAACGGTCACAAATCATCGTGATCTAGGACACAGCTCTCCCGCGCGGTCAACGCCCCCGCGCGCACGGGAGCCCTGACGATTTCAACCGCATGGCGAGAGGCAGGCGATACCCATGACCGAACACGATTCCGTCGCGGCGCTGAACGAGGTGCGGGCGGGCATCTCCCGCGCGGCCTCCGATTACGAACGCGATCCGGCCTCGATCACCCTGGTGGCGGTCTCGAAGCTGTTTCCGCCGCAGGAGATCGAGCCGGTCTTGGCGGCGGGCCAGCGGGTGTTCGGCGAGAACTACGTGCAGGAGGCGAACGCCAAATGGCCGGGATTGCGCCAGCGTTATCCGGATGTGGAGCTTCACCTCATCGGCCCCCTGCAATCCAACAAGGCCAAGGAGGCCGTCGCGCTCTTCGACGTCATCGAAACCCTCGACCGGCCCTCCCTCGCCGAGGCTTTGGCGAAGGAAATCGCCAAGCAGGGCAAAGCTCCGCGCCTGCTGGTGCAGGTGAATACCGGCGAGGAGCCGCAGAAGGGCGGCCTGATGCCGTCGGAGCTCGACGGGTTTCTGGACCGGTGCCGGTCACTTGGCCTGACCGTCGAGGGCCTGATGTGCATCCCGCCCGCCGAAGACCCGCCCTCGCCCCATTTCGCACTCTTGAACGCCATGGCGGCGAAGCACGACCTGAAAACCCTCTCCATGGGCATGAGCGCCGATTACGACCCGGCGATCCAGCTCGGGGCGACGCATGTGCGGGTGGGAAGTGCTATTTTCGGCATGCGGGCGACGAAAGGGTGATGTCTCGGACATTCAATGAACCATGAGCATGCGGGCGAAGCGTCCCGTTTTCGGGTTCCAGTAGTAGAGCAAAGTGATTGTCTCATCGATGACGATGAGGCCCGTCGACTTCAGCCGAACCGAACGCCTCGCGGCCCTGCAATCATCGTCGAAACAATTCGGGCCCAAAGGCCAGGTTTGGCAACGCCGAGGCCGCCTGTCGCCAGGGTGAGGTCCTCGGCATCCGGATCGATTCCGCTACGATCGCTGCCGGAGAAAGCCAGCACCACAACGCGATTCTTGAGCGCCACGACCACGCCCCTCGCCCCATCCGCGAGTCGGACCAGGATTGCCGCCCGATCTTTCGCGCCGTCCCCGTCGAAATCTGCCTCAATCGCCGCAGGATCGATGGAATCCGGCGCGGTGTCCGCCACGCGTAGCCGCTCTTCTTCGGGCGTCAGATCTCTCCATCCTGTCGGTGCTTTGCCTGAGGCCGACAGGGGCGCGAGGATCGACGCCACCGCGACGGCGACGCGGATACGGGCGGCGAGAGAACGCTTCATCGGGCGTCACGGCGTGATTTGCTTCGTTGCATCATAACAGATAGCGGCTGCCCGTCCATCGACAGCAGCTTCAAGTTGCGCTCGATCCCCGACACCGCTAAGTTCCCGGCCAATCCACACCAACCACAGGAGGGCTGCATGTGTGAGCGACACCATCTTCGCATGTTCGGCCCCTGGCATGCCCTGCGGCAGCGAGTTGCAGGGCCGGTCCAGAACCTGAAGTCCATCCGGATCTGACGCGTCTTCCGCGTCCTTCATCTTGTCTGGTCAGCTCTGAACGGCTTGCCGCGCCGCGATTCCTGAAAACGGATCGCCGCGCCCGAACGACGTTCACGACCTTGCGCGATCTCAGCCTCCAGGGCCCGACGCGCCTTCCAGAGAAGACACATGGCCACCATCAGCCTCCGCAACGTTACGTTCCTGTCGCAGACTCCCCTCTTTCAGGACCTCAACCTCGTCATCGGCGAGCGCGACCGGCTCGCGATCGTCGCCCGCAACGGTGCGGGAAAATCGACCCTGCTGCGATGTCTCTCAGGAACCAATGAGCCGACCTATGGCGATATCGTTCGCGCGCGCGGAATGCGTGTCGGCCTCGTCGAGCAGGATGTGCCTGCAGCCTTGCTCGATCGGACGATGCATGAGGCCGTCCTCGACGGATTGCCGGCATTTGAGCGCGATGGCGGCGATTGGCGCGTCGACATGGCGCTGGATGAATTCGAAACGCCCGACGATTTCCGAACGCAACCCCTGCGCAGGCTCAGTGGCGGCTGGCAGCGGCTGGCGCTGATCGCTCGCGCGTGGATCGCGGAACCCGACGCGCTTCTGCTCGACGAGCCCACCAACCATCTCGATCTCGCGCGGCTGTTCCAGCTCGAACACTGGATCGCGGCGGCGGGCCAGAAGGTCCCCATCGTTATCGCCAGTCACGACCGGGATTTTCTCGACGCCACCACCACGCGCACGCTCTTTCTGCGGCCCGAAGAATCGATGCTGTTCGACCATCCCTACCGTGCGGCCCGCGCGCTTCTCGCGGAGCATGACGATGCGCAGGCAAATCGCTTCGACAAGGAGCGCCGGGAAGCGAAAAGGCTGCGGCAGAACGCGGGCGAATTGAAGAATATCGGCATCAACAGCGGCAGCGACCTGCTGCTTCGGAAAGCCAAGCAACTCGGCGGCCGCGCGGAGACGATCGAACAGACCTTGCGCGCCGCGCATCAGGAACGACCGGGCGAGATCAAGCTCGTCAGTCGCGGCACGCATGCGCGGGTTCTGGTGGCGCTGAACAACGTCATCGTGCGCAAGCCCGACGGCGAAAAACTCTTTGCCATCGACAGGCTCGAGGTGGCGCAGGGCGAGCGCATCGTCGTCCTGGGGCGCAATGGTGTCGGAAAATCGCAACTCATCCGGCTGCTCCGGCAGGCGACAGGTGCCGCAAACGATGCAGCGGGGATCAGGATCAGCCCTTCGGTGGTCATGGGCTATACCGATCAGGAGATGTCGCAGCTTCCGGCCGGGGCGACCGCGCATGATTTCATCCTGTCGACCTTCCGCCTCGGCGACCAGCGCAGCCGCGCGCTGCTGGCCGGCGCCGGGTTTTCCGTCGAAAAGCAGAAGCTGCCCATCGCGCGCCTGTCGCCGGGGGAAAAGGCACGCCTGGGTCTGCTCGGTCTGCGGCTCACGGAGCCGAATTTCTACCTCATGGACGAGCCCACCAACCATGTGGACATTTCCGGGCGCGAGCAGCTCGAAGCGGAGATCCTCGTCTCCGGGGCGACCTGCCTCGTGGTGTCGCATGACCGAACCTTCGTCGCGACCATCGGCACCCGCTTCCTTCTCGTGGAAGGGGTGAGAATGCGCGAGATCGAGGCGCCGGAGGTATTCTATGCGTCGGTGATGGGAGAGGTTCGCTAGCCGACGATCTCGATCCGCGTCTTCGGCCCGATCCGCTCCAGCAGCCGGCGGATCACGGCCGGCGCGACGGCGACGCAGCCTTCGGTGGGCGAAAATTCCGGCCGCGCCAGGTGCAGGAAGATGGCGCTGCCGCGACCGTGCACCACCGGACCGCGATTCCACGCGATGTCGATCACCACGTCGTAGAGGTGATCGTCCCGCCACATCTTTTCGTGGCTGGTGGCGCAGGGGAGCGGAACGAGGCGGTTGTAACGCCGGTCGCGCGGATCGTCCGACCAGCCGTCGCGCGGGGTCGTGCGGCGCAAGGGGAGGCCGGTGCGGGGCCGCGTCATGTGGTCCGGCCGGTAGAAGGCCTGGATGAGGCCGAAGCGCCCGATCGGCGTGCCGCCGTCCCCCTCGCGCTTGCAGCGCAGCGTGCCCGAGCGCCCGAGCGCGCATGGAATCACCAGGCCGCCGACCTCGATCCGGCCTCGCTTGGGGTCGAGCGGCGAGCGATAAACCCGCACGGAGTTGACGTAGGATCGTATCATCGCAGTGGAAGGGCCGCCCCATCCCCTTGTTGTCAAGCCGGGAAAGACTAGTCTATCGGTCCCGGACGCATGAACGCGCGCGTCAATTTCTCTCGAAAGGCCTGAGATGTCGAATGCCAGCCGCCTCCTCGTCGTGGACGACGATCAGGACCTGCGCGACACGCTCGTCGAACAGCTCGGACTTTACGAGGAATTTCAGATCACCACCGCCGGCACGGCCTCGGGCGCCATGCAGGCCATCAAGGGCGACCGGATCGATCTCGCCATCATGGATGTGGGCCTGCCCGACATGGACGGACGGGACGCCGTCAAGCAGATGCGCCGGGACGGTTTCCGCAGCCCGATCATCATGCTCACCGGCCAGAGCTCCGAAAGCGACACCGTCATGGGGCTGGAGGCGGGCGCCAACGATTACGTGGTGAAGCCCTTCAAGTTCGCGGTGCTGCTTGCCCGCATCCGCGCCCAGCTGCGCCAATACGAGGCGAGCGAGGACGCGGTCTTCCAGATCGGTCCGTACACGTTCCGTCCCGGCTCGAAGCTGCTCACCAACGACAAGGGTTCCAAGCTGAAGCTGACCGAGAAGGAGACGGCGATCCTGCGCTATCTCTACCGGGCGGGTCAGAACGTCGTGGGGCGCGAAACCCTGCTCGCCGAGGTGTGGGGCTACAATTCGAATGTGACCACGCACACGCTCGAGACGCATATCTACCGCCTGCGTCAGAAAATCGAATCCGATCCTTCCAAGGCGACCATTCTTGTGACGGAACCCGGCGGTTACAAGCTGATCCCATAAGATGGCTCTCGACGACGACATCGCGATCCTGTCCGCCGCACCGCTCTTCAGCCTTCTCGACCGGGATGCGCTGCGGCTTGTCGCCTTCGCGGCGGAAAGCCGGCAGCTGCGCGCCGGCGACATGCTGTTCCGCAAGGGTGACAAATCCGACGGCGGCTATGTGGTGACCCGGGGCGCCATCGCCCTCGACGCGCAGGATGACGGCTCGCCCGCCACCTTCATCGCGGCGCCCGGCGCGGTGATCGGCCGCTCGGCCCTCTTCACCCGCATCGAGCGCCCGGCCACCGCCACGGCCCGCGAGCCCTCTACGGTGTTGCGCGTCTCGCCGAGCCTCATGCGCCGGGTCCTCGAGGAATTCCCCACCGCCGCCGCCGCCATGCAGGCCGCGATGGCGGAGGAATTGTCGACGCTCACCCGGGGTCTCGAAGAGGTCCGCCGCAAGCTCATGGCGATCGACGGGAACGCCTAGCGCCTTACCCCTCCCGCACCAGCCGTTTCAGCTTGTCACGGCGGACCTGCTCAGCCTCCTGGAAATTCGACGAACCGAAGAAGTCCCCCTTGCGGTCCATCAGGAAGATCGTGGCGGTGTGGTCCATCGTGTAGCCGGAATCGGTCGCCACCTTCTTGAAATAGACCTTGTATTCCTTGGCGACCGCGGTGATCTCCGCCTCGCTTCCGGTCAGGCCGACGATCCGCGGATCGAAGGATGACAGGTAGGTTTTCATCAGTTCCGGCGTGTCGCGTTCCGGATCGACGGTGATGAACACCACGTTGAGTTTTTCCGCATCCGCGCCCATCGCTTGCAGATCTTGCGTGAGATCGAACAGTGTCGTCGGGCAGACTTCCGGGCAATGGGTGAAACCGAAGAACACCGCGCTCGGCTTGCCCTTCAGGCTCTCGCTGGACAGCCGTTTGCCGGTCTGATCGGTGAGTTCGAACGGACCGCCGATGGGTACGCGCGCGGCGCCGCTTTTCGGCTCCGGCATCACGTAGAGAAGCGTGCCCAGCAGGGTGAGCGCGGCGACGAGGAACACGCTCAACGGCAGCAGCAGGGATCGGTTTAGTTTCATTGTCGACTCCTGCCGGTCAGTGATGGGGCTGGGCGGCCGGGCCACCCGCCCCCGCCATCGCGCGGACCTGATACTCGACCTCGACGGCGCCCGCCTTCTCGAACATCAGCGTGCCCTTGATCGATTGGCCGTCCTTCAGTCCCTCGCGCAGGTCCAGGAACATCAGGTGGTATCCGCCCGGCCGCAATTCCACGCTCTCCCCGGGCTTGATCTCGAGGCCCCCGGTCACCTGCTTCATGCGCATCACGTTGTCGGCCATGGACATCTCATGCAGCTCGACTTTCGCCGCGAGGGGGAAGGTGCCGCCGACGAGGCGATCCGAGTCCTTGCCCGCATTGGTGACGCGCAGATAACCGCCGCCGACCTTCGCGCCGGCGGGCGTCGCCCGGGACCAGGGCTGCTCGACGGTCATGGTTCCCGCCGCGAAGGATTTCGGCGCGGAGGCGGCAGCCACGACCTTCACGGTCGGGGCGGGGTTTTTCAGCGCGTGAGCGTCCTGCCCGGGCGCGGCGATCTCGGTCCAGGCCTCGGTGCCGCCGGCACAGGTCTGTTCCACCGGGAAGGCGAGGTCGGAGCCGGCAGCCACCGCGTCGGTGATCCGGGCCAGGAAGACGAACTCGTCGAAATGCGCATCCGCGAGCGCACCCGACCAGACGATCTGGCTCACACCCTCGGCGACGGGCTTTCCGTGCAGCATGACGGGTTTTGCAAAGGCGGCCTTCGTGGTCTCCAGGGTCCAGCCGGCCTTCGGCATCGGCTTGACGTCGATGACGCCCTCCGGGATGCGCACGCTGACCTTCAGCGTCGGCTCTCCGGCGCAGCCATGGGGGATCCGCAGAACTGCCTTGTAGGTGGCGTTCTGCCGCGCCTCGGCGGCATCGAACGACACATGGGCGAAAGCAGGCAGCGACAGGGCGAAAAACCCGGCCGCGACGAGCGCGCCGGAGGCGAAGGATGATTTCATGATGGCAGTCCGGCTTTGTCGATTGATCGGGAAACGAAAGATCGAGGACTCAACCGAGGCGCGGCGGCGCGCGCGAACCGACCGGGGGGAGCGCGGGGGCGATGACGCGATCGGCGGATGCCAGGGCCGCCCCCAACTCCATCGCGGCGGAAACACGATCTGTCAGCGATGCTGCGACCGGCAACGGTCCTGCCGCGCCGGCGGGCGACGAACAACCGGCGATGCAGCACATTTTATGGTCGGCGGCATGGTCCGTCTGGCCCGGCTGGTGCGGCGATCCGCCGTCATCCGCCTTGATGCACAGAACCGCCGGTGGCAGTTCCGCCGCTCCTAGGTGCATCGCGCCGGCGAGCGCCAGAAGGCCGCCTTGTGCCACCAGCGCATAGGCGAGCAACGCCGCAAGGAGGGTGCGCTTCCAACCGCTCGTGGTGGCTCTGCCCGACATGGGCCGGACCATGGTCCGGAAGCGGCGTCCCCGTCAATATCCACGCATGGCTCTTAGGGTTAAAGGACCCTTAACCCGGCGCGGCTAGGCTGGAGGTCAGAATTCTCGATTCCGTCTGGTCCTTCCATGCGCACCGCCCGCCGTTCCTCCTCATCCTATGAAGGTCTTGCCAGCGGCCTGCGGGCTTTCGTGGCCCGCCGCGCCCAGGAGCTGATCGGGCTGGCGCTGCTGGCGATCGCGGGCCTCGTGGCGGCCTCGCTGGCGACGTGGTCGGTGGACGATCCCAGCCTCAACAACGCCACCGATTCGCCCGTCCGCAATCTCCTCGGCTGGCCGGGCGCCATCGTGGCGGATCTCGCCATGCAGATCCTGGGGCTCGGCTCCGTCGCGGCCCTGCTGCCGCTCGCGGTCTGGGGCTGGCGGCTGATGAAGTCCGGCGAACTCGGCCGCCGCCAATTGCGTCTGGCCCTGTGGGTCATCGGCGCGGGCGCCGCGACCGCGCTTGCAAGCGCGATGCCGGCCACCGACCGCTGGCCCCTGCCGAGCGGTCTCGGCGGCGTCGTCGGGGATGCGGTTCTGGCCGGCGCGCGGGCCATCACCGGCATGGCGAGCGGCTCGGCGGGCGCCGCTCTGGGCATCGTCTTCGCCGTCATCGCCATCCTCAGCCTGAGCGCCGCCTGCGGGCTTGGCCTGTCGGACGAGCCCCATCGCGATGTGACGGAGGAATTCGATGACAATCTGGCCCCCCAGCGAAAGGCCAAGCAGATCGCCGATTGGGACGAGGCCGACGACCTGACGCCGGACGAACCGGGCTGGGGTATCGTTTCGCTGGGCGCTCTGGCGCACGGAATCATGAGCCTGCGCGGCGCCGCGCGCCGATTCGCCGAAGCCCGGCGAGGCGGGGATCCGGACGATTTCGCCGACATTCCGGCCAGTCGCGGCGATGCGGGCTTCGCGCGACGGGAACCGTGTCTCGATGCCGGGGCACCCCGCGCGCGGCCGGCGCCGGACGCGGCCCCGTTCCACGACGAGGACGACGAGCCGTGGGACAACATGGAAAGCGTGCCGCCGCGGCAGGGCCAGGGTCGTCCCGACCAGCCCGCCGCGCGGGTGGCGCCGCTGCCGGTCGCCCCGAAGCCCGGCAAGCGCATGGCGCGCGAGGCGCAGCCTTCGCTCCTCGACGAGGGCCTCTACCAGCTTCCCGCCCTGACGCTGCTCGCCGAGCCGAAGAAGCAGCAGGGCCCCATCGTGTCGGCCGACGCGCTGGAGCAGAACGCCGCCCTTCTGGAGGGCACGCTGGAGGATTTCGGCGTCAAGGGCGAGATCATCAACGTGCGGCCGGGTCCGGTCGTGACGCTCTACGAGCTCGAACCGGCGCCGGGCACCAAATCCTCGCGGGTGATTTCGCTCGCGGACGACATCGCCCGCTCGATGAGCGCGATCTCGGCGCGCGTCGCCGTGGTGCAGGGCCGCAACGCCATCGGCATCGAGCTGCCGAACCACAAGCGCGAAACCGTCTTCCTGCGCGAGTTGCTGGCGAGCCAGGATTTCGAGAACACCAAGCAGAAGCTGGCGCTCTGCCTCGGCAAGACGATCGGCGGCGAACCGGTGATCGCCGATCTCGCGCGCATGCCGCACCTGCTCGTCGCCGGCACCACCGGCTCGGGCAAGTCGGTCGCCATCAACACCATGATCTTGTCGCTGCTCTACCGGCTGAAGCCGGAAGAATGCCGCCTCATCATGGTCGATCCGAAGATGCTCGAATTGTCGGTCTATGACGGCATCCCGCACCTGCTGACGCCGGTCGTCACCGACCCGAAAAAGGCCGTGGTGGCGCTCAAATGGGCGGTGCGCGAGATGGAGGATCGCTACAAGAAGATGTCGAAGCTCGGCGTGCGCAGCATCGACGGCTTCAACGTGCGCGTCTCGGAGGCCAAGGCCAAGGGCGAGGTCATCACCCGCACGGTGCAGACCGGCTTCGAGAAGGAAACCGGACAGGCGGTCTACGAGGACGAGATCATGGATCTCGAGCCGCTGCCCTATATCGTGGTCATCGTCGACGAGATGGCCGACCTGATGATGGTCGCCGGCAAGGAGATCGAGGGCGCGATCCAGCGTCTCGCCCAGATGGCCCGCGCCGCCGGCATCCATGTGGTGCTGGCSACCCAACGTCCCTCCGTCGACGTGATCACCGGCACCATCAAGGCGAATTTCCCCACCCGCATCTCRTTCCAGGTGACCTCGAAGATCGACAGCCGCACCATCCTCGGCGAGATGGGCGCCGAGCAGCTGCTCGGCCAGGGCGACATGCTCTACATGGCGGGCGGCGGGCGCATCACCCGCGTGCACGGGCCGTTCTGCTCCGACGAGGAAGTCGAGAAGGTCGTGGCGCATCTCAAGCGACAGGCCCGTCCGCAATATCTCGACGCGGTGACGACCGAAGAGGACGAGGGCGGCGCGGATCCGGCGGTGTTCGACCAGGGCGATTTCGGCGCCCCGTCCGGCGATCTCTACGATCAGGCGATCGCCGTGATCCTGCGGGACAAGAAGGCCTCGACCTCCTACATCCAGCGCCGCCTGCAGATCGGCTACAACCGCGCCGCCTCGCTGATGGAGCGGATGGAGAAGGAGGGCATCGTGGGGGCCGCCAACCATGCGGGGAAGCGCGAGATTCTCATCGAAGTGGCGGATTCCGACGAATGAAGCCGGACTTGCAGGCCCGTGACGATTCAGATCGCCTCGGAACCTTGGCGTGGGGTCATCGATTAGCCACATGAGGCGGTAGAGTGCCGCCGATCCCACAACCCTTCCGAGTTTGCCGGAGAGCCTCTTGAAAACGCGCCTGTCGAGCCTCGCCACCGTCACGACCATCCTCGCCCTGGCGGGCGCGGCCACGTCCGCGGCTGGGGCTCAAGGCGCGCCGACCGATCTTTTCCAGCCGCCCAAGACCGCCCTCGCACCCGCCACCATCGCGTCCATCGCCGAGGGCTTCAACCTCTCGGCCGCGCCCCTTCCCACCGCCAGGTTCCGACCCGCCGCCGCGCGGGCTCCTGAGCCGGTGGAGGTTTCGGAAAGCGCTCTCGAAGCCGCGATGATCCGGGAGATGGAGGAGGCGCAGCCGGCCTTGGCGCCGCTGCCGCCGCGGCCCGTGCGCGAGGCCTCGCTCAAGCCGGTGCCGATCCCCAAACAGGCCGAGTGGTCCGAGGGCCGACAGAACGGGCCGGTCGAGATCGCGCCCAAACCCATCGTGACCGCCGCCGCCGGACCGGTGGCGATCGCCAAGGTCCAGCAGCTCTCCAACCGCGAGATCGTCGACCGCGCGAACGCCTATTTCACCGGGATTTCGACGCTGACGGCCGATTTCACGCAAGTCGGCGGCGACGGACGCCGCCTTGGCGGAACGCTGTATCTGCAGCGTCCCGGCAAGCTCCGGTTCGAGTTCGATCCGCCCGCGACGCTGGAGGTCATCGCCGACGGCACGTCGGTGGCGGTGCGCGACAAGAAGCTTCTGACTCAGGACATGTACTTCATCCAGCAGACGCCGCTGAAGTTCCTGCTGCGCGAAAAGGTCAATCTCGGCGGCGATATCGCCATTACGGGAATTTCCAACGAGGCGAATTCCGTGCGCCTCAATCTCGAGGACAAGTCCACCCTCGGCGGCACGTCCCGCATCACGCTGTATTTCGATCCCGAGGTGAAAACCCTCACGCAATGGCGGATCGTCGACCCGCAGGGTTTCCAGACCGTGCTGACGCTCAACAAGATCGATCGCGGCAAGCCCCTGGACCAGGCGCTGTTCCGCATTCCCAACGCCCCCACGATCGGCAGCAGCCGATAGGGCGGGCTTTGTGTCCTCCCCGCAAGGGGAAGGGAAGAAGACGCTGGCGCTTCCCTCGCGCGCCGAACTGTCGTAGCCGGTAGCCCCGCGCCGCCGACAGGATCTCCCGTGAAACTCACCGTCTCGACCTGGAACATCAACTCCGTCCGCCTGCGCATCGAGCAGGTCGGCCGCTTTCTCGGCCAGAACCGGCCCGATGTCCTGTGCCTTCAGGAAACCAAGTGTCCGAACGATGTGTTTCCGCTGAAAGTGCTGCAAAGCTTCGGCTATCCGTTCGTCGTCCATATAGGCCAGAAGGGCTATAACGGCGTCGCGATCCTGTCGCGCTATCCGTTCCGGGCCACCAGCGTGATGGAGATGTGCGGCCGGGCGGATGCCCGCCACATCACCGTGACGCTGACCGAGGCCAGGGCTGCGTCGGGGATCACGATACACAATTTCTATGTGCCGGCCGGCGGCGACATCCCCAATCCCGACCTGAACGAGAAGTTCAGGCACAAGCTGCAGTTCATGGACGAGATCCGCGCCTGGGGCTCCCGTTCGAACCCCACCGGCGCGCCGGCGATCCTGGTCGGCGATCTCAACGTGGCGCCGTTGGAGAACGACGTCTGGAGCCACAAGCAATTACTCGACGTGGTCAGCCACACGCCGGTCGAGACCTCGTCCCTCGAATTGCTGCGCCAGGAGGCGGGCTGGATCGACGCCATGCGGCATCTGCGCCCCGAGCCCGAGAAGATCTATTCGTGGTGGAGCTATCGCTCGCCCGATTGGGCCGCCGCCAACAAGGGGCGCAGGCTCGACCATATCTGGGTGTCGGGCGATCTCGCCCCCAGCCTTCGCGCCATGGACGTCACCCGCGAGACGCGGGGCTGGGAACGTCCGTCCGACCACGTCCCCGTCACGGTGACGCTGGAGCTGTAACGCGAAAAGCCCCCGGCCGGTGAGCCGGGGGGCTTCGTCGTTCGAGCCTCTGGATGGCTTCGTCTTATGATCAGTAATTGTAAGCGCGCTCGCCGTGCTCCGCGAGATCGAGGCCCTCGCGCTCGGCTTCCGGGGTGACGCGCAGGCCCACCACCATGTCGACGATCTTGTAGAGGACCAGCGAGCCGATCCCGGTCCACAGGATGGTCACCACGACGGCGATGATCTGCGTGACGAGCTGGCCGCCGATCGAATATTCGCCGACGCCGTAACCGCCGAGCGCGGGCGCCGCCACGATGCCTGTGCCGATGGCGCCGATGATGCCGCCGACGCCGTGGATGCCGAACACGTCCAGCGCGTCGTCATAGCCGAGCGCATTCTTGACCCCCGTCACCGCATAGAAGCACACCACGCCCGCCACGAGGCCCAGCACGATGGAGCCCATCGGTCCGGCAAGCCCTGCCGCCGGCGTGATCGCCACGAGACCCGCCACCGCGCCCGACGCGATGCCCAGGAGCGAGGGCTTTCCCTTCGAGAAGGCTTCCGCCGTCATCCAGGCGAGGCCCGCCGCTGCCGGCGCCACGATGGTGTTGAGCAGCGCCAGCGCCGCGCCGCCGGTGGCTTCAAGGTTCGAGCCCGCATTGAAGCCGAACCAGCCGACCCAGAGCAGGCAGGCGCCGACGAAGGTCAGCGTCAGCGAATGCGGCGCCAGGAGGTCGCGGCCGTAGCCGATGCGCTTGCCGACCAGCAATGCGCCCACGAGACCCGCGACGCCCGAATTGATGTGCACCACCGTGCCGCCCGCGAAATCGAGGGCGCCGAGGCCGAACAGATAGCCTTCCGAGAACCACACCATGTGGGCGATCGGCAGGTACACGAAGGTCAGCCACAGGCCGGTGAACAGCATGATGGCGGAAAACTTCATGCGCTCCGCGAAGGCGCCGACGATGAGCGCCGGGGTGATCGCCGCGAAAGTGAGCTGGAAGGCGAGGAACGACATTTCGGGAATCGCCACACCCTTGGTGAAGGTGTCGGCGGTGGTCTCGTTGGTGACGCCGGCGAGGAACGCTTTCGAGAAGCCGCCGATGATCGCCCCGAGGCTGCCGGGACCGGAGGTGAAGGCCAGCGAATAGCCGTAGAACACCCACAGGATGGCAACGAGGCTGAACACCGCGAAGACCTGGGTCAGCAGCGACAGCATGTTCTTGGTGCGCACGAGGCCGCCATAGAACAGCGCCAGGCCGGGAATCGTCATCAGGATGACGAGCACGGTGGAGATCAGCATCCAGGCGGTGTCGCCCTTGTTGATGGTGGGCGCTGCATCCTGCGCGAGCGCCGGGTCGAAGGCCATCAGACCCAGACCGGCCCCTCCGAGAAGGGTTGCGAAAAGTCGACGATTCATCGGATTGAAACTCCGGTGGAGGGAAGAGGGGAAATCGCGGAGGGCGGGTTCAGAGCGCATCGGTGTCGGTCTCGCCGGTCCGGATGCGAACCGCCTTTTCCAGCGACAGGACGAAGATCTTGCCGTCGCCGATCTGCCCGGTGCGGGCGGAGGCGATGATCGCGTCGATCACGCTGGGAACCAGTTCGCTCGCCACCGCCACCTCGATCTTGAGCTTCGGCAGGAAGCTGACGGCGTATTCGGCGCCGCGATAGATTTCCGTATGCCCCTTCTGTCGCCCGTAGCCTTTCACTTCGGTCACCGTCAGGCCGTGGACGCCGAGCGCGGTGAGCGCATCGCGCACCTCGTCCAGCTTGAACGGCTTGATGACCGCCATCACGATTTTCATGGGTTGCTGCCCCCCTTGTGGCGCTGCCGACCCGGTTCCGGTTCGACAAGCGGTTTCCCGATGAATCCTGCCGTCGCGGCGGGATCTCAGGCAGGGTTAAAGCAAGAAGGGTGCCAAACCTTGGAATCCGGCATCGACACGGGGTTGCCTACCAAACAGGCAAGTCCAAAACGGCAGCTTTTGACCAATGTGCCTAAAAAAAAGGCATGTCCTCAGCCCCGATCGCGGACCAAGCCCTCCTGGGCGACGGAGGCCACGAGGGTGCCGTCCTGCTTGTAGATCGAGCCGCGGGAAAAGCCCCGCGCGCCGGAGGCATTGGGCGTGTCCTGCGCATAGAGCAGCCACTCGTCAGCGCGGAAGGGCCGATGGAACCAGAGCGCGTGGTCGAGGCTCGCGGCCTGGATGGTCTTGTCGAACACCGTGTGGCCGTGAGGCATCAGCGAGGTGTCGAGGAGCGTCATGTCGGACGCGTAGGCGAGGACCGCCTGATGAATCGCCGGATCGTCCGGCAGAGGGCCGGTGGCCCGGATCCACACGCGGAAGATCGGCGGCATCGGGTCCTTCGACATGTAGCGCTGGATCTCGACCGGCCGCATCTCGATCGGCCGCTCGCGCTCGTAATAGGTGCGCATCGGCTCGGGCATGGCGGCGATGATCTCGCCCTGCATCTCCTCCTCGCTCGGCAGGGTGTCGGGCCCCGGCACGTCCGGAATCGTGGATTGATGCGAGAATCCCTCCTCCTCCACCTGGAACGACGCCGACATGGAGAAGATCGCATGCCCGTGCTGAATGCCCACCACCCGCCTTGTGGTGAAGCTGCGCCCGTCGCGGATGCGGTCGACCTCGTAGATGATCGGGATCTTGGGGTCGCCCGGCAGCATGAAATAGCCGTGCAGGGAATGCGGCTGGCGTCCCTCCACCGTGCGGCTCGCCGCCACCAGCGCCTGCCCGATCACCTGTCCGCCGAAAACCCTCTGCCAACCGACCTTCGGGCTCTGGCCGCGAAAGAGGTTGAGCTCGAGCTGTTCCAGATCGAGGATGGAAAGCAGGTTCGCCACGGCGCTGGGCATCTTTGCGTGTTCCTTTGTGGAGCCTCATCCATCGGAGAGGGCGCCGCCGAGGTCAAGTCTCGGAACGGCCCGCCTGTCGTCGCGACACAAAGGGCTCGACAGGGAACGGGCGCAAGCCTATCGCGGTTCAGGCACTTGCATCGACCGGGAGGATGTCATGAGCTCCGAGCCTTCCAGCGCCGCAGCGTGGCGCATCGTCATCGCCGGCGGGGGCCTCGCGGGGCTGTCCCTGTCGCTCGCGCTGAAGCAGGCCCTGGGCGATAGCCTCGACGTGGTCATGTGCGACCCGGCGCTCAGACGCGATCCGCATGGGGACAAGCGCGCCTTCGCGATCGCGGCCGCGGCGCGACGGATGCTCGCGGCGCTCGGAATCTGGGACAAGGTCGCGGATCGGGCGCAGCCCATCCTCGATATGGTCATCACCGACAGCCGCCTGCAGGATCCCGTCCGACCCGCCTTTCTCACCTTCGACGGCGAGGTCGGCGACGGCGAGCCCTTCGCCCACATGGTCACGGCAGGCGATCTCACGGGCGCGTTGGTCGAGGCCTGCCGGGCGTCTGGCGTCAATCTCCGCCCAGAGGGGGTCGAGAGCTTCCGCACCGACGCGCTTCACACGGAGGTCAAACTGTCGGAGGGCGACGTTCTGTCGGCAGCTCTGCTGGTGGCGGCCGATGGGGGGCGCTCGCGTCTGCGCGAGCAGGCCGGTATCGGCTGGATTTCCTGGCCCTATCGCCAGTCCGGCATCGTTGCCACCATCGTGCACGAACGGGATCACGGCGGCCGGGCGGTCGAGCATTTCCTCCCCTCCGGGCCCTTCGCGATCCTGCCACTGAAGCCGGAAGCGCAGAGCGACGGCACGATGAAACACCGTTCGTCCATCGTCTGGACCGAGCGGACCGACAATGTGCCGGGCCTGCTCGCATCCGAGGCCGAGGACCTTTTGGCGGAACTCGAGCGCCGCTTCGGCCTGCAGCTCGGACATATCGCGTTCGAGACCAAGCCCCACGCCTATCCGCTCTCCTTTGGCGTCGCGCGCTCCTTCGTGGCGGATCGCCTCGCGCTGCTGGGCGATGCCGCCCACGTGATCCACCCGATTGCCGGGCAGGGCCTCAATCTCGGCCTTCACGACGCCGCCGCGTTGGGCGAGGCCATCGTCGATGGCATCCGCCTCGGCCAGGACCCCGGCTCTCCGGAGGTTCTCGACGCCTACGAGCGCGCGCGCCGCACCGACATCACCGCCATGGGTCTCGTGACGGACGGCCTCAACCGCCTGTTTTCCAACGACCTGCTGCCCGTCCGCCTCATCCGCGACCTCGGCCTCGGCCTCGTGGACAGGATGCCGGCTTTGAAACGGTTCTTCATCAGCGAGGCCGCCGGCCTCACCGGCCGCGAACCGCCACGGCTTTTGAAAGGGGAGGGGCTGTAGTTACTTGACTCAGTCAAGTAACTTGTTGACGATGTTCGCCCAAGAGGTGAGACATGTCAGAACAGCCAACCGCCGAGCAGATTGCCGCGATCCGTCGCTTCGGCCGCTTCTATACCCGCCAGCTCGGGCTGCTTCCCGAAGGCCTCCTGACGAGTCCGTTTTCCCTCACGGAGAGCCGGGTCCTGTATGAACTCGCCCATCGCGAGGGTCTGACGGCAGCCGAGCTCGGCCGGGAGCTTGGCCTCGACCCGGGTTATCTCAGCCGTATTCTCAAGCGTTTCGAATCTCGCGGGTTGGTGGAGCGCGCACCCGCGGCCGGCGACGGGCGGCAGGCCGTGCTCGTGATGACGGCGGCAGGCCGGGAGGCTTTCGCGCCGCTGAACCGCGCCTCCGAATTGCAAGCGGGCAATATCCTCGCGGATCTGCCCAAGCCGCGACGTGATCGGCTCGTCTCCGCGATGGCGATTGTCGAGCAGCTGCTCGGGGGCACAGGCGAGCCCGGTATTCCCTACATCCTGCGACCGCTGCGGGTCGGCGATATCGGCTGGATCATCCGCCGACAGGGCATGCTCTATGCGGAAGAATTCGGCTGGGACGACACCTTCGAGGCGCTGGTGGCGGAAATCGCCGCCGCCTTCGTCAAGACCTTCGACCCGAAGCGGGAAGGCTGCTGGATCGCCGAGCGCGAGGGAGAGATCGTCGGCAGCATCTTCCTCGTCCGGCAATCGGATGAGGTCGCCAAGCTTCGCCTGCTCTATGTGGAGCCGGCGGCCCGGGGACTCGGCATCGGCCGTCGGCTCGTGGACGAGTGCATCCATTATGCCAGGGCTAGGAACTACCGGACCCTGACGCTCTGGACCAACGACATCCTGGCCTCCGCCCGCCGCATCTACGAAGAGGCGGGCTTTCGGTTGGTGGCCCAGGAGAACCACCATTCGTTCGGCAAGGATCTGGTGGGTCAGAACTGGGAGCTCGACCTGCGCCAAGGGGCGCGGAAGGCCGGGTGATCCCGGCCTTCGGGCTCGCCTATTTCGCCTTCGCGGCCCGCTCGATGCCTTCGCGGATCAGGCGGCGGGCGTCCTCGGCGTCGCCCCAGCGCAGGATTTTGACCCACTTGCCGGGCTCCAGGTCCTTGTAATGCTGGAAGAAATGCTCGATCTGCTTGAGTGTGATCTCCGGCAGGTCGGTATAGGTCTGCACCCGGTCGTAGCGCTGGGTGAGATGGGCCGACGGGACCGCGATGATCTTTTCGTCCTCCCCCGCATTGTCCTCCATCACCAGCACGCCGACGGGCCGCACGTTCATCACGGCACCCGGAATGATGGCGCGGGTATTGGCCACCAGCACGTCGCAAGGGTCGCCGTCGCCGGACAGCGTGTGGGGAATGAAGCCGTAATTCCCGGGGTAGCGCATGGCGGTGTAGAGGAAGCGATCCACGAAGAGCGCGCCCGAATCCTTGTCCATCTCGTATTTGATGGGCTCGCCGCCGAGGGGGACCTCGATGATGACGTTCACGTCGTCCGGCGGGTTCTGTCCGATTGAAATCGCGTCAAGGCGCATGGAGAATCCACTTCGAAGGCAAAAGACAATTCGTGCGCTTCACTAACCGCAGTGACGCCGGGCAACAAGTCGGGTCGGCGAAATTGAGCGCGAACCGGCAAAACCGGGCCTACGCGAAGAGATAGCCGGTCTTGGCAAGGGTCACGCCGCCGATCCGCTCCTCCACCTCGGCGACCCGGCGGCCGCCCAGGCTCTCGTAGAACAGCCGCGCGCGCTCGTTGTCGGACAGGGCCCAGATGCCGATGCGTTTCAGGGCCCGGTCGTGAAGATCGTTGCGGACCGCCTTGAAGAGCCGGCGGCCATAGCCGACACCTTGGTATTCGGGCGCGAGGTAGAGCTCGTCGATCTCCCCCTCGGCTGCGAGGCGGCGGTCGCGGCAGCGGCCATACGACACGTAGCCCGCAATGCCCTGGCCCACGTCGAGGACGGCGAGCGGCCGCCCGCGTCCGATGGTCGAACGCCACCAATCGGGGCCGCGCCGGGCGATCAGCTTTTCCAGCGCCACCCCTGGAATCACTCCCAGATAGGCTTCCCGCCATGCGGCCTCGAACACCCGTGACAAGCCGGCCGAATCCTCGGTCTTGGCGCGGCGGATGCTGACGAGGAGGTCGCTCATGGGTTCAAGCCTCGGCAAAGGGCGATGGCGGGCGGGCCCGACAGGCAGAGCATCCGCCCAGTGCGCTTACCCCTAGGTTAACAAGCACCCGTCGGGGGCGGAAGCGTGACCATGTAACCAGAAAGTCGAAGATCGCGGCACGGGCCAAAACGCCGCGGAACCCCTTGCGGACCCGAACCGCGATCGCCACGCTTCTCGAGCTGTCGAAAGAAGAAGACCAATGAGCCGCCGCCTGTCCCGAAGACTTCTGGCCCTGCAAGGCCTCGTGCGCCCGAAAGCCTATTACGGCGGCCCGGTCAGCGACCATTTCGACGGGTTGCGCTTCCATCTTCCCGCCCAGCCGAGGGACAAGAAACTCGCCGACCTGCTGCGATGGCGATTCGCGGGCGGCAGGAAGGCGTGGCCCGAAAGCTTTCCGAGCCCGTTCGCCGACAAGCCTCCGGCGACGTTCGCGGGCCTGCGCACCGCCCTCATCGGCCATGCGTCGTTTCTCGTTCAGGTGGCGGACCGCAATATCCTGATCGATCCCGTCTTCGCCGACCGCGCAAGCCCGTTCGGCTTTACCGGCCCGAAGCGCGTCAACCCGCCCGGAATCGCCTTCGCGGATCTGCCCGTGATCCACACGGTGCTGCTCACGCACAACCATTACGATCACCTGGACCTCGCGGCGCTCGATCGCCTGTGGCGGCGCGACCGTCCCCACATCGTGGCGCCGCTCGGCAACGATACGATCGTCAAGGCGCGGCATCCCGACATCGCGGTCGAGACGCGGGATTGGGGGGAGGCGGTGGATCTGGGCCACGGGATCTCGGCGCATCTGCTGCCGGCTTATCACTGGTCCGCGCGCGGGCTCGGCGACCGGCGCATGGCCCTGTGGTGCGCGTTCGCGCTCACGACGCCCAGCGGCACGATCTACCATGTGGGCGATACCGGCTTCGGCGACGGCCGCATCTTCGCGGACATGCGCGAGCGCTTCGGCGCGCCGCTCGTGGCGCATCTGCCCATCGGAGCCTATGAGCCGCGCTGGTTCATGGAGCCCCAGCACATCAATCCGGGCGATGCCGTGCGGGTTCTCGACATCGTCGGCGCCAGGCAGGCGCTCGGCCATCACTGGGGCACGTTCCGGCTCACCGACGAGGGCATCGAGGAGCCGGTGGCGGATCTCGCGGCGGCGATGGAATCCGCCGGCATCCCGCCGCAGCGGTTTCTCGCGCTGCGGCCGGGTGAGGTGTGGCGGGCCTAGTCCTTCGGCTGGACGTAGATGTTCACTTCGAGATCCGCATCGGTCGCGTCCTTCATCTCCGACACATATTCCTCGATGAAGGCGTCGCGGGCGACGATGTCCTTGGCGTCCAGATAGGCGGTGATCGTCTCGTAGGTGCCGTCGATTTCCTCGTACGCGTCCTTGTGAACGAAGCGGAACGCCTTGCCTTCGGGCGTCCGGCCGAACTTGATCTCCGGTGTCAACTCGCTCTTGCCCTCCGGCACGGCGGCGATCGGGATCATCGCCTCGTAGCGGAAACCCTGATCGTCGGTGTGGACGAACACCGTCAGCGGCTTGCCCGTGGGCGTGATGCCTGCGCGCGCGAGTTCGGCCTCGATCCGGGCGAACACGCCCTTGAGGTTGTCGAAGGCCTGTTCCCAGTTGCTGATGCCGGCGATGATCGCGGCGGGTTTTCCCGGCAGCGTCACCTCTTCCACATTGGTCGGATCGCCCGGATTGGGCGCGAGCGTCGTGCGGGTGCCCGGGGCAATCGTGGGGGCAGTTGCCGCAGGCGGGGTCGGTGAGGGAGCGGGCGCGGCCGGTGCGCTCACGGCGGGCGGAATCTGTGCCTGCGGGACGGGCGCGGCCTGCCCCGGCAGGATCACCGGCGCGGGTGCGATGGTGGGAACGAGCGCGTCCACCGAGCCCGAAGGGGGCGTCTGCGCCAGGGACAGGCCCGGGCTGAGAGCAGCCAGCAGGCAAAAAACACTCAAACGGAGCCGCATCGGGGCCTCTCAACGAATCACCACGTCATTGCGACGCACCATAGAGGCGTTTCTGTGTATCCGCGAGGCCGGCACGATGGCGCGAAGGGGTCGAAATTGCGGGTTTCGCCCCGGCGCCCCGATCCGATGAGCGCGGGAGCACCGACCCCCCTCGCGGTCATGGGGATTTTGCGCCATATACGGCCCATGAGCGCCCTCGCGAATTGCCGTTTTCTCAAGATGAACGGTCTCGGCAACGAGATCACCGTGCTGGACCTGCGCGGCTCGCCCCTGCGCGTCAGCGCGGCCGAGGCCCGCGCCATCGCGGCCGAACCGCGCTCGCATTTCGATCAGCTCATGGTGCTGCACGACCCCGTGACCCTTGGCACCCAGGCCTTCATGCGCATCTACAACACCGACGGCACGGAATCCGGCGCTTGCGGCAACGGCACCCGCTGCGTCGCCTGGGCGATGATGAGCGACCCGGTCATGGGAAGCGGTGCCTCGGACGCGCTGGCGCTGGAAACGAAGGCCGGATTGCTGCCGGTCGACCGGGTCGCCGACCGCGTTTTCACTGTGGATATGGGCGAGCCGCGTTTCGCCCACGATGAGATCCCGCTCGCCCGGGCATTCGCGGACACCCGGGAAATCGCGGTTGATCCCGTCCCGGGCGCGCCGGAGCTGCGGGGCCCCTCGGCGGTGAGCATGGGCAATCCCCACGCCATCTTCTGGGTCACGGACGCGGCCGCCTACGACCTGTCGCGGATCGGCCCGATCGTCGAGAACGATCCGGTCTTCCCCGAGCGCGCCAATATCTCTCTGGCGCAGGTTCTCTCGCCGGAGCACATCCTCCTCCATGTGTGGGAGCGCGGCGCCGGGCTCACCCGCGCCTGCGGGTCGGCTGCCTGCGCGACGGTCGTGGCGGCCGCCCGAAAGGGCCTGACGGGCCGGGGCGCCATCGTCACGCTGCCGGGTGGCGACCTGACGATCGCGTGGCGCGAGACGGACGGCCATGTGCTGATGACCGGGCCGGTGGAACTCGAACACGAGGGCGTGTTCGCGCCGGCGCTCTTCGCGGGCGCCGCCTGATGAGCGTCGACATCGTCACGTTCGGATGCCGGTTGAACATCGCCGAATCGGAAGCGATGCAGCGTCATGCGGAAGCGGCGGGTTTATCCGACATCGTCATCGTCAATACCTGCGCGGTGACGGCGGAAGCCTCCCGCCAGGCACGCCAGTCGATCCGCCGCATCGCCCGCGAAAAGCCCGGCACGCGGATCGTCGTCACCGGCTGCGGCGCGCAGGTGGAGGCGCAGACCTTCGCGGCCATGCCGGAAGTAGCTCAGGTCATCGGCAACGACGAAAAGATGAAGGCCGAGACGTTTCGCAACCTGCACGATTTCGGCATCGGCGAGAGCGAAAAGATCCTCGTCAACGACATCATGGCAGTGAAGGAAACGGCGCTTCATCTCTTCGATGGCATGCGCGGCCACACGCGCGCTTTCGTGCAGGTGCAGAACGGCTGCGATCACCGTTGCACTTTCTGCATCATCCCGTTCGGACGCGGCAATTCCCGCTCGGTGCCCATGGGCGCGGTGGTGGAGCAGGTGCGTAATCTCGTCGGCCACGGATCGCGCGAGGTCGTGCTGACCGGCGTCGACATCACCAGCTATGGCCGCGATCTTGCCGGAGAACCGACGCTCGGCGCATTGGTCAAGAGCCTGCTGCGCCATGTGCCGGAACTCGAGCGCCTGCGCATCTCGTCCATCGATTCGGTGGAAGCCGATGAGGACCTGTTCGACGCCATCGCCAATGAGCCGCGCCTGATGCCGCATCTGCACCTGTCACTGCAGGCAGGCGACGACATGGTGCTGAAGCGCATGAAGCGCCGGCATTCGCGCACCGAGGCGATCGCATTCTGCGACCGCGTGCGGCGGCTTCGGCCCGACATGGTGTTCGGCGCCGACATCATCGCGGGTTTTCCGACCGAAACCGACGCGATGTTCGCGCGATCCCTCGACATCGTGGAGGAATGCGGTCTCACCCATCTCCACGTCTTCCCGTTCTCGCCCCGCCCCGGCACCCCGGCGGCGCGCATGCCCGCCGTCCCCCGCGACGTGGTGAAGGAGCGCGCGAGGCGTCTGCGTCACAAGGGCGACGTAGCGCTGAAGGCTCATCTCGATGGCGAAATCGGCCGGCAGCGCCAGGTGCTGATCGAGCTCAATCAGCTCGGCCGCACCGAGGCCTTCACGCCGGTCCGGTTTTCATCGCCCGTCACGCGGGGCGACCTGCGGACGGTGACGATCGTGGGCCATGATGGAAAGCAGCTGCTGGCGGCGTGAGGAGAGCCCGCAAGCTCAACCCAGCCTGACCTCCGCGACCTTATCTTTGTAATCCTTCTTGGGGTCGATCCCGAGCAGCATCTTCACGCCGGCCACCAGGTTGTGCTCGTCGAGCCAGATCTCGGCCCGTTCGGCGTCGAGGCGCAAAAGCGCGAGCTTCGGATCGTCCTTGCCGCCCTCGTACCAGGCGGCGACGAAGCGGTTCCACAGGCGGTCGACATTCGCCCGATCCGTGTCGACGGAAAGCCGGCCGTGCAGCGTCGCGAAAAGATCGTGCCCTTTGGAGGCGAAGCTTGCCACCGCGCGGCTGTCGTCACGGGTCGCCTTGTAGAGCTCGCCGTCTTTCGAGGTGAAGAACCAGATCGGGCTTCGGTCGTCCTCGAATTGCGCGGTCATCGGCCGTGTGTGACCTTCCTCCACGCCGTCGATCCCGAGCATCATCGTCATGTCGGAACGCAGGGCCTTCCAGAATTTGGCTTCGAGTTCTTGCGGCGTCGCCATGTGGGCATTCTCCATGTTGCCCATGGCTAACAGGCTGCGGGTGCGCCGGTTCCGCTAAGTGATTCAGGCGCCGCCCGCGGCCGCCACGCGCTCTCGCATATGCGGAGGAAGCGGCGCCTCGACGACGATCGCCGGCTTCTTCGGAGAAAGCGGCACCGTCACGCTGCGGGCGTGGAGATGCAGGCCCGGCCCATGGAAACGCGGCGCATGGCCGTAGATCGTGTCGCCGAGGATCGGAAAGCCCGATGCGGCGCAATGGACCCGGAGCTGGTGGGTGCGGCCGGTGATGGGCCGCAATTCGAGAAGAGTCTGTCCACCGGCGCTTCGCCCCAGCACCTTCCAGCGGGTCAGCGAGGGCTGGCCTTTCGGGTCGACCTTCATCCACCAGCCGCGATCGGGCGATTTCGGCGCGAGGGCGAAATCGATCTCGCCCTCGTTCTCCGTCGGTCCGCCTTCCACCACGGCCCAATAGACCTTGTCGACGGCATTCTGGCGGAAGAGGTCGTTCAGCCGCGCCAGCGCTTTCGGGTGGCGGCCGAGGATCAGGCAGCCGGACGTATCCTTGTCGAGGCGGTGGGCGGCCTCCGGGCGGCGCGGCAAACCGTAGCGCAGGGCATCGAGGTGGTGAGTGAGCGTCTCACCGCCCTTGGGCCCCGGATGCACCGGCAATCCGGCGGGCTTGTCGATCACGAGCATCAGGGCATCGCGATAGAGCACCCTCGATACTATCTCTTCCGCATTCATGAGGCCTCGGCTATCGAGGCTTCTTCGCGAAGTAAAGTCCCGCACACCAACCAAAGAGGCGCCGACACCCCATGGCGGACAGCAAGCCCGACAAGCCCGGATTTTTCTCGCGTCTGTTCGGCCGCCCGGTCGACGACGAGGCGAAACCGGCCGAGCCGTCCGTCGTCGAGACACCGATCCCGACTGAGCCCGGTCCGGGGCAGCCCGGGCTCGATTTCAGCAATGCGGTCACCCATCCGGCGGTGCCCGAGCCGGTCGCCACGCCCCTGTCGCCGGAGATGGCGGCGCCGCCCGTGGCCCCGGAGGTCGCGGGGGCCGATCTTCAGCCCATCGAGGAGCCTGTGGGGAGAGAGGCCCTCGCACCCCTCGCGCCGGTCCCGCCCGGCCTGACGCCGCCTGCCGCCGGTCCGCAAAGCTGGTGGCAGCGGCTCTCCCACGGCATGAAGCGGACCTCGTCCTCCCTGTCGGAGAGCGTCACCGGGTTGTTCACCAAGCGCAAGCTCGACCACGCCACGCTGGAGGAGCTGGAGGACGCGCTGGTACGCGCCGATCTCGGGGTCGCCACTGCGCTTCGCATCACCGAGGCGGTCTCGGCCGGCCGCTACGACAAGGAAATCGCCCCCGAGGAGGTGAAGGCGATCCTCGCCCGCGAGGTCGAAAAGGCCCTCGAGCGCGTCGCCGTCCCGCTGGTGGTCGACCGTTCGACGAAGCCCTACGTGATCCTGATGGTGGGCGTGAACGGCGCCGGCAAGACCACCACCATCGGCAAGTTGTCGCAGAAATTCCGCCAGCAGGGCTTGAGCGTGATGCTCGCTGCCGGCGACACCTTCCGCGCCGCCGCCATCGAGCAGTTGAAGGTCTGGGGCGAGCGCGTCGGCGCGCCCGTCGTCGCCCGGGCGCAAGGGTCGGACGCGGCGGGCCTTGCCTTCGACGCCTTGGTGGAGGCGAAGGCCGCGGGGTCGGACGTGCTCATCATCGACACCGCGGGACGTCTGCAGAACAAGGCCGGCCTCATGGCGGAGCTCGAGAAGATCGTGCGCGTGCTGAAGAAGGGCGACCAGAACCTGCCCCATGCCACGCTGCTGGTGCTCGACGCCACGGTCGGCCAGAACGCGTTGAGCCAGGTCGAGCTTTTCCAGAAGATCGCCGGGGTCACCGGGCTGGTGATGACCAAGCTCGACGGCACGGCGCGCGGCGGCATCCTGGTGGCGCTGGCGGCGAAATTCGGCCTGCCCGTGCATTTCATCGGCGTGGGCGAGGGGGTTGAGGATCTGGAGCCCTTCGCGGCTCGCGATTTCGCCCGCGCCATCGCCGGTTTGGAGAATGGATGAGCGCGCTCTCTTCCCCTCCCCGCAAGGGGGAGGGAAGCCGCGCTGTTCTGGCGCCGTCGCGGCCATATCCACATCCCCCGAACTTGCTGTAAAAGACCCCGCATGACCGAACCCAAACGCCTTCCGCCGCTCCTCAAGCTGGTGCTCGAACTCGGGCCGCTGGCGCTGTTCTTCATCGCCAATGCCTATTCGGATCGCTTCGGCTTCGCGGACGACCAGCGCATCTATGCGGCGACCGGATTGTTCATCGTCGCGACGCTGGTGGCCCTCGCCATCAGCTATGCGCTGATCGGCAAGTTGCCGATCATGCCGATGGTGTCCGGTGTCGTCGTGCTGGTGTTCGGCGGACTGACTCTGGCGCTGCAGAACGACGTGTTCATCAAGCTGAAGCCCACCATCGTCAACACGCTGTTCGGCGTGGTGCTGCTGGGCGGTCTCTATTTTCGCCGGAACCTGCTGCAGGTCGTGCTCGACAGCGTGTTCGAACTCACCGACGAGGGCTGGCGCAAGCTCACCTTCCGCTGGGCGCTGTTCTTCTTCGCGCTCGCGGCGCTCAACGAGATCGTGTGGCGCACGCAGACGACGGATTTCTGGGTGAGCTTCAAGGTGCTGGGCATCATGCCGCTCACCATCGTGTTCGCGCTGGCGCAGACGCCGCTGCTGATGCGCTACGACGCCAGCAAGAAGGAAGCGTAAGCCTCCTCTACGACCCGCCCGCCTTTAGCCCCATCAGCACGATCTTGCGGGTGACGCCGGGAAGGGGAGGGCACGGGACCTCGGTCCACAGGTCCTCTTCCCCGGCGGCCATCACCGCATCCAGCGAGACGAGGCAGTCGCATTCGACCGCCTTGGTGGCCTGCTCGATCCGGGCCGTGGTGTTGACCGCCTCGCCCAGCACGGTGAATTCGAGCCGGTCCTCGTCCCCCACCACGCCGCAGAACATCTCGCCCGTGTGAATGCCGATGCCGATGCGAAGCGGGGGCTCGAACCCGCGCTTGGCGTTCCAGCGTTCGGTGAGGTCGAGAAGCGTGCGGCCGCAGGCGAGCGCCCGGGCGGCGTCATCGGGTCGGGCCTCGGGTACGCCAAACAAAATCAGCGCGCCGTCTCCGGTAAACTTGTCGATCATGCCGCCATGCAGCGCCGCCGCCCTGATGACCCGGCGGCGGAACGACGCGATGAAGATCGCAAGCCGCGTCGGGTCCATGTTTTCGCCGAGCGTCGACGAATCGCGGATATCGACGAACAGGAGCGTGGCGGTGATCCGCTTTCCGGCGCGCAGGGCGTCGAAGGCGCGGTCCGACAGGATCGGCGCAAGCTCGCGCGGCAGGTAGCGGGTGAGATTGACGCGCAAGGTGGTCTCGCGCACCGCCCGTTCCAGCAGCAGGCGTCCCTGCCGGGCGACGAGGATGAGGATCAGCGCGGCGGCCAGCACCATCATGACGCGCACGAGATTGGCTTGCGGCGAGAAGAACCCGCCGAGCTCGCCGGAATCGGTGGCCGTCTCCCGCGATCCCATCAGGGGTTCGCCGAAAGCCAGGAACGACAGCCCGATCACGTAGACGGCCGCCACATAGATCTGCAGCCGCGGCTGGTAGTGGATCGCGGCGGCCGCCATGGTGATCGGCACCACCCACACGACCGGAAAGGCCGAAAAGAGATCGCCCTCCAGGCCGATGCCCCAATGCGAATAGGCGAGGTTGCCCAGGACCAGCATCGCATCGATGGTGGCGATGACCGCCGGCAGTTTCTCGACCGCGATTCGACGCGAGGCCAGCCAAGCTCCGGCCCAGCCGAGCGCGCCAAAGAGCGTGAGCGTCAGCGTCGCGGCGCGTATCTGCTTGGTCGCCGCGGGCGACATGTCGAGGCCCGCGGTCACGGCCAGCACGGTGAGCATGAGAAGCGCCGCCACCACCATGCGCGCCATGCCGGCCCGGCGCAGGGCCGCCACGTCGGCCTCGCGGATCAGGCGTTGGGTCGATTCGCTGATCTGGGTCGTGGTGCGCAGATGCCGGAGCGACATCCACGCCGACGCGATCCGCGGCCGCAGGGCGGCGCGTTTGGGGGAGCCCGGTGGCGGCATCACGATCGGGAAAGCTTTCTCAAACGGTCGGCCCCTCGCCTGATTTCGCCAGACGTGTCATTGCATTCTGCCGAAACACGACGCGGCAGGAGCCCGCATTATCGATGACCGCCATCCTTCAAGCCATCGAAATCTACGTGGATGCGGATGCGTGCCCGGTCAAGCCCGAGATCTACCGGGTGGCCGAGCGGCACCGGATCAAGGTGCTCGTGGTGGCGAACAGCTTCATCAACGTGCCGCGCGAACCGCTGGTGGAGCGCGTCCTCGTCGGTTCGGGCTTCGATGCGGCGGATGACTGGATCGCCGAACGGGCCCGGCGCGGCGCCATCGTGGTGACGGCGGATATCCCGCTGGCGAGCCGCTGCGTGAAGGCGGGCGCCGACGTGATCGGCCCGACCGGCCGCCCGTTCTCCGAGGCCTCCATCGGCATGGCGCTGGCGACCCGCAACCTCATGGAGGACCTGCGCGCCATGGGCGACGTCTCGGGTGGGCCGAAACCGTTTTCCCCGAAGGATCGCTCGGCTTTCCTCAGCGCCCTCGACGTGGCGATCGTCAGGCTCAGGCGGGCGGGATTTCCTTCAGGCGCGCCTTGAAGGCCGGCATCGTCTCAGGCGTCAGCGGGCCGATATGCTTGTGGCGGATGGTCCCGTCCGGGCCGACGATGAAGGTCTCCGGCACCCCGTAGACGCCCCAATCGATGGAGGCGCGGCCCTTCGGGTCGGTGCCCACCGCCGCATAGGGATTGCCCAGCGCCCCGAGGAAACGGCGGGCATTGTCGGGGTCGTCGCGCTGGTTGATGCCGACCACGCGGATCGACTTGTCCTTGGCGAGCTCCACCAGGAACGGATGTTCCTGCCGGCAGGGGCCGCACCACGACGCCCACACGTTCACCACCGTCACGCGGCCCTTGAGATCCGCATCCGAGAGCCCCGGGACCGGCTGCCCGTCGGCGGTCAATCCTTCGAGAGGCGCCAGCGTGAAGGCGGGGGCGGGCCGGTTGATCAGCGCCGAGGGCACCTGGCCGGGGTCGCCGCCGCCGAGGCGGAAGACGAACAGCAGCGCGAGGCCGAGGAAGATTCCCACCGGCAGCAGAAACAGCAGGCGCGCCGTCCTGGCCTTGGGGAGCGCCTCCGGTGCATCGTTCGTCATGATGCGGGATTCCGGCGCGCCGAGCGCCGACCGGCCCCGCGGGCTTCGAGTTCGGCGAGATTGCGCTTCTGCAGGCGGAAATCGACGATCGCGCGGACGATCAGGCCCGCGACGATCAGAAGCGTCACCCCATAGGCTCCGGCGATGAAGACGGCGTGCTGCATGATCTTCAGGCCGCCTGCGCGTCGAGGCGCTCGGCCTCGAGAATGGTGAGGGTGCGGACCCGGCGGCGCAGGATCTCCGTGCGCATGCCTGAGAGATGCAGGCAGATCCCCAGAAGCGTGAAGGCCAGCGCCATGATGAGGAGCGGCACTAGCATCGAGGGGTGGATGGTCGGTCCGCCGAGGCGGAACACGGAGGCGGGCTGATGCAGGGTGTTCCACCAATCCACCGAGAACTTGACGATCGGCACATTGACGGCGCCCACGAGGGTGAGGATCGACACCGCGCGGGCCGCACGGTTCGGCTCCTCGATGGCACGCCAGAGCGCGAGAATCCCGCCATAGATCAGAAGCATGACCAGCATGGAGGTGAGCCGGGCGTCCCATTGCCAATAGGTGCCCCACATGGGCTTGCCCCAGAGCGAACCGGTGACGAGGCAGATCAGCGTGAAAGCGGCCCCGATAGGCGCGGCCGCTTTCTGGGAGACATCGGCGAGCGGGTGACGCCAGACGAGGGTGCCCAGCGCCGAGGCCGCCATGATCATGTAGAAGAACAGGCCGAGCCAGGCCGCCGGCACATGGATGTACATGATGCGCACCGTCTCGCCCTGCTGGTAATCCGCCGGCGAGCCGAACCACACGAGATAAAGGCCGAGTGCCAGCAGCAGGGCGGTCGCCCCCGACAGCCACGGCAGCAGGATGCCGCTGAGGCGCATGAAGCGGGTCGGGTTGGCGAGATCGCGGATCATGAGGCTCGATGTAGCGGGCCTGCGGCGCGCCTGCAACGTGAGGATTGCCGCAAGGTGGGTTGGTGTTTTCCCCTCCCCCTTGCGGGAAGGGGCAGGGGTGGGGTGGTCGGGCTGGGTTCGGCGCAAATCCGATGTCGCACCAGCGTCGCGTGGAAAAAGACCCCGGCGGCGCTCCAGCCCCGCGACTCCCACCCTCGATCCCTCCCCGCAAGGGGGAGGGACGACGCCTCCTTCAAACCGCCATACCATCCGCTATGCTGGCGCATCTTTGTTACGGAGCGACCATGCGTGTTTTGCCGTTAAGCCTCCTCTTCCCGCTACTCGTCGCGCCCGCATTCGGGCAGGACATCAGCTTGCGCCTGCCGGTTGCCTGCGAGGTCGGAAAGACCTGCTTCATCCAGCATTACGTAGACCGCGATCCGTCTCCGGCCGCGCAGGATTACCAATGTGGCTCGCTCACCTATGAGGGCCACACCGGCACCGATATCCGCATCCCCACCATGGCGGCGCAGAAAGCCGGCGTGAACGTGCTGGCGGCGGCGGACGGCAAGGTCCTGCGGGTGCGCGACGGCGTCGAGGACGCGTCGATCGCGGGCCGCGACCGGGCGGGCGTCGACAACGTCGAATGCGGCAACGGCGCGGTGGTGGATCATGGCGGAGGCTGGGAAACCCAGTATTGCCACATGGCCCGGGCCAGTCTCGCGGTGAAGCCCGGCGATACCGTGAAGGCCGGCGACGCGCTCGGCCGGGTGGGTTTGTCGGGCCTGACGGAGTTCCCCCATCTCCACTTCACGCTGCGCAAGGACGGCCAGGTGGTCGATCCCTTCGCGTTCGGCGCGGAAGCGAAATCCTGCGGTGGCGGAACGTCCCTGTGGGACGCGGCCACGAAAACGGCCTTCGCCTACCGCGCCGGCAGCGTCCTGAACAAGGGCTTCGCCCCCGGCCCCGTCACCATGCCGGCGGTGGAATCCGGCGAGACGGAAGCGGCGGTTCCGAACACCCGTTCGCCCGCTTTGGTCGCCTATGTGCGGGCCATCGGGCTGAGAGGCGGCGACCTGCAGGTCCTGACCCTGGCGGACCCGGACGGCAAGTTACTCGCCGAGAACAAGCCGGCGGCCCTCGATCGCGACAAGGCGCAATGGATGCTGTTCTCAGGCGTCAAAAGCCCGCCGGGGGGCTTCCGGCCGGGCCTCTACCGAGCGACCTACAGGGTGCTGCGCGACGGCAAGCCGGCGATCGACCAGGCGTTTGCGATCGAACTCCGACCCTGAACCAAGAGCTACTTCATTTCGCACATCTCGACGATCACTTTAACGGTGCAATTCTTGCCTCGGCATATGCTTCTTGCAACCTGGCCAGGCTTCAATTCCGAGATGTCGTAGTGACCCTGGGGCGCTTGATAGAGGACGAGGTAGGCTTGTCACAGGTATTCTCGAAAAAAATAGGCCGATGTCCCGGCCCGCCGGCAGCCTGGCGAGACTTCGGCGCCGGCCGTGCACAGCCGCAGGGTTGCGCATGGGCCAATGTCGCTGCCATCAGAAAGGCGGGCGTGAGAATCAGGCCGGCGAGTAGGGATTTCGGAAGCATCGGTCTCATCCAAGCTGCCCCTGTCAAAACCCAAGGGCAGCCGATCGTTCGCCTCTCCTGTCCGGCAGGTGTCGGAGCACACGCGGTGGCGTCGGATGCAGCCGGACGCGCCTTTATTCCGCCGAGCGCAACGCTGCCGCCGCCCCGAACGTGCCGACCACCGCCGCGATCAGCGACAGAGCGATGAGGATCAGGAACGGGGTCAGAAACGGCACCGTGCCGCCGAGCGCGGCGTTCGCGGCCGAGACGCCGAAGATCAGGGTCGGGATCATGAAGGGCAGCACGATGATGGCGAGGATCAGCCCGCCGCGCCGGAGCGACGCCGTGAGCGCTGCCCCGATGGCGCCGATGAAGGTGAGGGCGGGCGTTCCCACCAGAAGCGTCGCCACCATGGCGAGCATGCCTTCGGGCGTCAGCGCCACTAGCAGACCGAAGAGCGGGGCCGCGAGGGACAGCGGGAGGCCGGTGACTAGCCAATGGGCCAGCACCTTGGCCAGCACCACCACTTCGAGCGGGGCGGGCGAAAGCCGCAGGAGGTCGAGCGACCCGTCCTCCTGGTCGGCCTGAAACAGCCGGTCGAGGCCGATGAGGGTCGCGAGCAGCGCGGCGATCCACAGGATGGCGGGGCCGATGCGGGCCAGCAGGTTGAGATCCGGCCCCAGCGCGAACGGCATCAGAGTGACGATGGCGAGGAAGAACACCAGGCTCATGGTGCCGGACCCGCCGACCCGCGCCGCGAGTTTGAGGTCGCGCAGCAGCAGGGCCCGGAAAGAAGAGCCGGTCACGCGAGCGTCTCCGGCGCCTTCGCGCGCTCGATGGTGAGTTCCTGCGCATCGCGCAGGCCGAGGGGCGCGTGGGTCGTGGCGATGACGATGCCGCCGCCGGCGCGGTGCGTCTCGATCAAGCCCCGCAAGGTCGCCTGCGACGCGGTATCGAGCGCCGCGCTCGGCTCGTCCAGCAGCCAGAGCGGACGGTGGGCCACGAGGAGTCGCGCCAACGCCACCCGCCGCCTTTGGCCGGCCGACAGATAGGCGACCGGCAGATGAAGCGCGTGGGCAAGGCCGACTTCCGTCAGGGCCTCGGCGGGAGACATCGCCGGATCGCCCAGGAAGTCGCGGGCAAAAGCCAGGTTTTCGCCGGCGCTCAGGGCGGATTTCAGCGCCTCCCGGTGGCCCACATAATGAAGGCATTCGGCAAGCATCCGTTCGCCCGCATCGTCCAGCCGGATCGCGCCCGCGGCGGATCTCAGCCGCCCGCRGAGAATCTCCAGAAGGGAGGATTTGCCGGCACCGTTGCGTCCCAGCACCATCAGCGCATCGCGCGGCCCGAGGGCGAACGATACGCCCTCGAAGATGCGGCGCTCTCCTCGTTCGCAAGCCAGATTTTCGACGCTCAGACGCAACCGCCAGACCCCTGCCGTGATTCCACCCCAGAATGGTTCTAAACCGTGTAGCGGGGTCGCTTGAAATGATCTATATCACGGTCGGCTGCGCCGCGCGCCAAGCGTCCAACCCGCTTCAGCGCGCCTATCTACCCCCATCCGGGCACCCCCGGAGCGGCGCGCGCTTACCGCGCTTTCGGCCGAACAACCTGTTCGTAACCCAAATGCACGCGAGGATTCGCCGTGACGCTCTCAAACAGTTTCAACGCCCGCCAGACCCTGAAAGTCGGCGACAAGTCTTACGAATATTTCTCGCTTCCGGAGGCCGAAAAGAACGGCCTCAAGGGCATCTCGAAGCTTCCCTTCTCCATGAAGGTGCTGCTCGAGAACCTGCTGCGCTTCGAGGACGGCCGCACCGTCACCAAGGCCGATATCGAGGCCATCGCCGCCTGGGTCGATAACCGCGGCAAGGCCGAAAAGGAAATCGCCTACCGGCCGGCCCGCGTGCTGATGCAGGATTTCACCGGCGTCCCCGCCGTGGTCGATCTCGCGGCCATGCGCGACGCCATGAAGAATCTCGGCGGCGACCCGCGCAAGATCAATCCGCTGGTACCGGTCGACCTCGTCATCGACCACTCGGTGATCGTCGACGAATTCGGCACGCCGCAGGCGTTCGACCGCAACGTGGAGCTGGAATACCAGCGCAATGGCGAGCGGTACCGCTTCCTGAAATGGGGCAAGTCCGCCTTCGAGAACTTCTCCGTCGTTCCCCCCGGCACCGGCATCTGCCACCAGGTCAATCTCGAATTCCTGTCGCAGACCGTCTGGACCCGCAAGGATCCGGCGACCGGCATCGAAACCGCCTATCCCGACACGCTGGTGGGCACCGATTCGCACACCACCATGGTCAACGGCCTCGCGGTTCTCGGCTGGGGCGTCGGCGGCATCGAGGCTGAGGCCGCGATGCTCGGCCAGCCGGTCTCGATGCTGATCCCCGAAGTCATCGGCTTCAAGCTCACCGGCCGCTTACGCGAAGGCATGACGGCGACCGACCTCGTGCTCACCGTCACGCAGATGCTGCGCAAGAAGGGCGTGGTGGGCAAGTTCGTCGAATTCTTCGGCCCCGGCCTCAACGACATGACGGTCGCCGACCGCGCCACCATCGGCAACATGGCGCCCGAATACGGCGCCACCTGCGGCTTCTTCCCGATCGATAGCCGCGCCATCGACTATCTCCGGACCACCAGCCGCACCGACGAGCGCATCGCGCTGGTCGAGGCCTACGCCAAGGCGCAGGGCATGTGGCGCACCGCCGAGACCGCCGATCCGGTGTTCTCGGACATGCTCGAACTCGATCTCGACAACGTGGTGCCGTCGCTTGCCGGTCCCAAGCGTCCGCAGGATCGCGTCACCCTCGACACCGCGAAGGCGGAATTCGGCATCGCGATGGACAAGGAATTCCGCAAGGCCGGCGAGATCCACAAGCGCGTCAAGGTCGAAGGGGCGAATTTCGATCTCGGTCATGGCGACGTGGTGATCGCCGCCATCACGTCCTGCACCAACACGTCGAACCCGAGCGTGATGATCGGCGCCGGGCTCCTCGCCCGCAACGCGGTCGCCAAGGGCCTGAAGTCGAAGCCGTGGGTGAAGACCTCCCTCGCGCCGGGCTCGCAGATCGTCGAGGAGTATTTCCGCAAGGCCGGTCTGCAGAAGGATCTCGACGCGCTCGGCTTCAACCTCGTGGGCTTCGGCTGCACCACCTGCATCGGCAATTCCGGCCCGCTGCCGGAGAACGTCTCGAAGGCGATCAACGACAACGATCTCGTCGCCGCCTCCGTGCTGTCGGGCAACCGCAACTTCGAAGGCCGCGTGAACCCGGACGTGCGCGCGAACTATCTCGCGTCGCCTCCTCTCGTCGTCGCCTATGCGCTGGCCGGATCCATGTACGTGGACATCTCCAAGGACCCGCTCGGCACGGGATCCGACGGCAAGCCCGTCTACCTCCGGGACATCTGGCCGTCTTCGGCGGAAATCCAGGACTTCATCGACCGCACGATCACCAGCGAACTCTTCAAGAGCCGCTACAGCGACGTGTTCACCGGCGACGACAACTGGAAGGCCGTGACGGTCGACGAGGGCCTGAACTTCAAGTGGGACATGGGTTCGACCTATGTGCAGAACCCACCCTATTTCGAGGGCATGACCAAGGATCCGAAGGCCATCAAGGATATCGCCAATGCGCGCATCCTCGGCCTCTTCCTCGATTCGATCACCACCGACCACATCTCGCCGGCCGGCAACATCCGCGCCAATTCGCCGGCGGGCAAATATCTCCTCGACCATCAGGTGGCGGTCGCGGACTTCAACCAATACGGCACGCGCCGCGGCAACCATGAAATCATGATGCGCGGCACCTTCGCCAATATCCGCATCAAGAACCAGATGGTGCGCGACGAGGCCGGCAACGTGGTCGAGGGCGGCTATACCATCCACCAGCCGTCCGGCGAGCGGATGTTCATCTACGATGCGGCCATGCGCTACCAACAAGAGGGCGTTCCGCTGATCGTGCTGGCCGGCAAGGAATACGGCACCGGCTCGTCGCGCGACTGGGCCGCGAAAGGCACGAACCTCCTCGGCGTCCGCGCCGTGGTGGCCGAGAGCTTCGAGCGCATCCACCGCTCGAACCTCGTCGGCATGGGGGTCGCGCCCTTCGTGTTCGAGGGCGATACGTCATGGACGTCGCTCGGGCTGAAAGGCGACGAGACGATCACCATCCACGGTCTCGCCGAAGGCCTGACGCCGCGCAAGCGCATGGAGATGGAAATCACCTCCGCGGACGGCCGCGTGCAGAAGGTGCCGCTGGTCTGCCGCATCGACACGCTCGACGAGCTGGAATATTTCCGCCACGGCGGAATTCTCCAATACGTGCTGCGGCAGCTCGCGGCGTAACGCGGGCACGACAGAGAGACGAAAAAGCCCGCCTCCCGATAGCGAGAGGCGGGCTTTTTCTTGTAAGGAGCGGACGAGCGTTCAGGTGATGAAGAAATCGCCGTTCGAGATCGCCTTGAGGCTTTTCGACAGGGTGGCGATCTGGACCTGGGCCGCATCGCCGTTGCCGTCCGGGTCGTAGAACAAGGCGCCGGTCTTCTTGTTGTAGATCACCCGGTCGTTGGCGTCGTGCGCATCCGTGCCGGCATGGAACGCGCTCTTTTTCAGCATGCCCTTCTTGCCGATCTTGGAAAACGCCGACTTCGCCAGATACATCGTATCGTCCGCCACGTTGAAATCGACGATCTTGTCGAGGTTGGTCTTCTTGTTCGGCTTCGAATCGAACACGAAGATGTCGAGGCCGGAGCCGCCCCACATCGTGTCCCGGCCCTTGCCGCCGCACAGCCGGTCGTTTCCGGCTTCGCCCCGCAGACGGTCATTGCCCGAAAGGCCCCAGATGGCGTCATTGCCGCCGGCCCCGGTGAGAGCGTCGGCACGGGGCGTGCCGTAGAGCGTCAGGCCACCGTCCGTGGGATCCCCGGTTGACGAGCCGCCGTGCTGCTCGGCTCGATCCGTCACCGTGACGGTGAATTCCTTGGTGGTCTCGGCCCCATACGCATCCGTCGCTTTGACGATGATGGTGTGCCGCGCGTGGGTCTCGAAATCCAGGGGACCGGTGATCACGATCTTGGCGCCCTCGATGGCAAACGGACCTGTCGTTGAGTCGAGGCTGTACGTGATGGCATCCCGCTCCCCGTCACGGGCGGAAAGCCCCGACAGGATGGTGCCGACCGCGGCGTTCTCGGCCACGATCTGATTGGACATCTTGATGTCAAAAGGCGCCGTATTGGTGAGGGCGATGGTCGTGTCGGAGAATTTGAGGAGGCGAATATCCCTCAGCACATCCCTTCCGTCTCGACCGCCGTGCGAATCAGCGACCGTGACGGTCCCATCCGCATTGGTCGTGACGGCGTAGTCGATCCTCTTCCCGGCAAAGGTCACGGTATCGCTGCCGCCGCCGCCCGTGATGATATCGTCGCCGCCGTTGCCCGTGATCGTGTTGTCGAACCGGTCCCCGCTCAGGCGATCCGAACCGTTGCCGCTCCAGATGTTTTCGATGCCGTGCAGTGTGTCCTTTCCCTGACCCGTCTCCTGCGCCGTCGAAACCGCGAGATCGACTGTCAGATCGGCGCCGCCGGTATAGATCGCGGTGTCGATTCCGGCGCCGCCGTAAAGGTCATCGTCGCCCGCGCCGCCATAGAAAATTGCGTTGCCATCGCCGCCATATCCGAGGTCGTCGCCGTCCCCGAGGTCGATGACGCCGGTCGCTTGTCCGCCGCCGCCCTGATATTGATCGTCGCCGTTTCCGAGCACGACGGCACCTTCCACGCGACCGGTGTTTCGGATGAAATCGTCGCCGCTCCCTCCTTGGATCGCAGCGTCCCCGCCTCTGATGGTTCCGCTATTGTGGATCGTCGTCCGGCCCGCGGTGCTCGCGGTGTCGAGCACCTGCACGCCCATGCTGTCACCCTCGATCAGGCCCTTATTGCTCACTGACGTATAGGCGTTGCCAACGATCCCCCGTCCGTCGGACGAGATCGTGCCCTGGTTGTCGATGGAGCCTTGTATTCCGAAGTTTACGGCGACATCGCGCCCGAAAACTGTCGCTCCCACTCCGACTGTGACAGTGGCGACCTGGAGCGAAATCGCGGTGCCGAATGTCCCGGTGGTATGGACGATGCCTTGCACCTCGACGCTGCGGCCACTTCCCTGAATGCAAGGACCGTCGACCGCGATCTCTCCTGAGGCGGTAATGGTGGCCGTTTCGCCACTGAGAAGGCTCAATGTCGTTTCGCGCTTTCCGTCGACACGATGGTCAGCCATGGCGAACTTCCCCTCACTGAGAGCGACGGGGCCGCGACCTTCGCAGCGACGCGACACTCTTCGTCACGTAGCAACGTTTCATTTGAGGAGGAGTTTCGTGTGTTCCGACGGCCGGTGCTGCCGTGGTGCGCGGACGCACCTCGCGCTGACACAGCTGACTCCGCGGACGGTGCAGGAGCGAACGTCGCGCCGGAGGCTCGCTCAGACGACGTCAATATCCAGCGCCGACAGCGTCGGGCCTGTCTACACCGTCGCGATCTCCACGGCGGCCTTGGCGCCGGAGCCGTCCGCGTCGCAATACGGCGCACCCTTTTCCGCGCTGTAGACGAGGTAGTCGTTCGCATCCTCCGCCTTTTCTCCGAGAGTGAAGACCTTTGTGTCGAGCCGCGCGGGTTTTTTCTCAGCGCCAGGCTCACCTGCTCGGAAGCGGCGCCGGAAAAGCGGGCCGTGTCGCCGTTGGGGAGGCTCGCCGAGGCCGCGACGGATCAGGTCACGCCACGAAAAAGACCCGCCGGGGGGCGGGTCCTTTCGGTGTCAGACGACGAAGAAGTCCTTGTGGGAGATCGCCGCGAGTTTTCTGGGGAGCGTCGCAATCTGCACGGCGGCATGCCCCCCGGCCCCGTCGTCGTCGTAGAGAAGCGCGCCCGTGTTCTTGTTGTAGACCAGGTGATCGTTGGCATCCTGGGCCTTGGTGCCGACGGTGAAGAACGCCTTCTTGAGTTTAGCCGGCGCGGTCGGGCTGCCCTTCTTGCCCAACGCCTTGAAGACCGCGTTGTCGAGCCAGATCGCGTCGTCCTTGACGTTGAAATCGACGATCCGATCGATATTGGACTTCTTGTTGGGCTTGGTGTCGAACACGAAGAGATCCTGGCCGGGGCCGCCCCAGAGCGTGTCACGGCCGATGCCGCCGTAAAGGCGGTCGTTGCCGCCCATCCCCTTCAGGGAATCGTTGCCAGCGCCGCCCGCCAGAATATTGGCGAAGTCGTCTCCGGTCAGGGCATCCGTGCCACCGCTGCCGGACTGGCTGTCGGGGGCCGAAGGGTTGCGGGTGATCTGTCCCGCCGCGAGATCGACCGAATAGGACAGGGTCCGGCTCTGGCCGCCCTCAATGACGGTCACCGTCGCTGTCTTGAGGCCGCCCGTCCGATAGGCATGGTTGAAGGCGACGGCGCCGCCCGTGGGTTGGACCGTCTCGCTCGTCCCATCGCCCCATGCGATGCTCACGGAAGAGGCCTGCCCGACCTCGAAGGCCAGTTCGATGTACTGCTTGGTCTGGACGGCGCCGGTATTCTACTTGAGGATCAGATCGACGCTGTACAGGTCCCGCTCGTAATTCGTGTCCCCCGGCACGAAGTTGCTGAAGCTGTCGAACAGCACGTAGCGTTCGTTGGGGCTGAATTGCGGGTTCCAGCTGTCTCCGACCGGATTGCGCCCGTCAGCGTGGTTGGAGGATTCGGAGAGACGGATGACCTGTCCCGTCAACAGATCCTTGCGGAAAACATCCTGAGCGCCGTTGTAATCGCCCGCTACCAAATTGTCCGCTGTGCTGACGAAGATGACGAAGCGGCCATCCGCGCTGATCTGGGGCTGCCGGCTGTTGCCGAAGGCCTGGTTGCCGTTCCCCGTTGTCGATACGCGCACGATATCGCCGGTTTGAAGATCCTTGCGAAAAATGTCGTAGGTGCCGTTCGAGTCGAGCGGGACCAGATTGTTGGCGAGACTTGCGAAGACGACGTAGCGGCCATCGGGGGTGATCTGCGCCTCGAGGCTGTGGTTGGTGCCCCAGTTGTTGCCTTTGTCAACGGAGACGATTTTAAGCTCGCCGCCCGTCGTAATGACGTTGCCGCCCGGCGTTACATCCTTGATGAGGACCTGGCTTTCGCCGCTGTTCGCGTTAAAGCCGGTGCTGCTGAACAGCACCTGGCTGCCGTCGGCCGAAAATTTGGCGTCCCAGTTGGTGCCGTCGCCCTGCTGCCCATCGGGCAGGGTGGAGACGAGCATGACGCCGCCGGAATCGATTTTCCTGACGTAGATGTCACTCCATGAGTTGCTGTCGCCGGCGGCGGGGTTGGCGTCGCTGGTGAAGACCACGTATTGCCCGTCGGGGCTGAAACGTCCCGAATAGCTGTCGCCGTTGCCCTGGAGGAAAGAAAAGCTCATGGACACGCGGGTGATCGCGCGCGTCGACAGGTCCATGCGGAAGACGTCCTCGAAGCCGTTGGTGTCTCCGGTGACGAGATTGCTCGCAGTGCTCGAGAACAGAAGGTAACGCCCGTCCCGGCTGACATCGAGATCGTAGTGGCCGGTCGGGACGCCCTTGACGGACATCAGGGTGATCTCTCCGGTCACGAAGTCCTTGCGGTAGATGTCCATCTCGTTGTTGAGGTCGCCCTGCACCAGCTTCGCCTGGCTGTAAAAATAGCCGTATCGCCCGTCGGGGCTGAACTTCGCCCCAAGAAGCTGGCTCTGATTTTGACTCGGAGCGCCCCAGGCTTCCCTAACGATAATCCGGTCGTCGGCCGGCCGATCGAAGTGCAGGAGGTTCAAGGTTAATGGCATGCTGCTACCCATGAAGATGGTACGTTATGTTGTATCTGTAACAGATCGCGGCTTTTTCCAAGTGTGCAATTCCGCACAGGAAGACACGAAAAGCCGTCCGACGGCTTCCGCCGGGTCCAATTCGCCCCGGAGGGACTGCCTCCGGGGCTCGGTCTGAACCGATCGATCGAGCCTGACCCCGCCGCCCGCTCCGAGAGTCAGTGCCCGGCGTCGCCGCGGCCGATTGCGCTCATCCCATGAGGGATGCGCGCCACGCGGCTCACATCACGAAGAAGTCGAGATGCGAGACCGCCTTGAGGTCGTTCTTCGACAGGGTGCCGACCTGGACCTGCGCGGCATCGCCGTTCCCGTCCCGGTCATAGAAGAATGCGCCGGTCTTCTTGTTGACGACGATGCGGTCGTTGGCATCGTGCGCCTCCGTGCCGAAATGGAACGCGCTCTTCTTCATCACGCCCTTCTTGCCGATCTTGGAGAAGGCAGACTTCGCCAGATAGATCGTGTCGTCGGCCGCGTTGAAGTCCGCGATCTTGTCCACATTGGTCTTCTTGTTCAGCTTGTCCTTGAACACGAAGATGTCGAGACCGGAGCCGCCCCACATCGTGTCCTTGCCGGTGCCGCCGCAGAGCCAGTCATTGCCGGCTCCGCCGCGTACCTGATCATTGCCGGAAAGTCCCCAGATCTTGTCGTTGCCCGATGCGCCATTGAGTGCGTCGGCGCGGGACGTCCCATAAAGGGTAAGGCCGTGTTCCTCCTCGGCCACATCATTCACGCCGATGGTGAACTCCTGCGTCAGCTCACCGCCAAAGCCGTCCGACACCTTCACGGCAACCTTGTATTCGCGCTTCGTCTCGTAATCGAGCCGACCGGCGAGGATCAGGTTCGAACCCTCGATTCTGAACATGCCGTCCGGGTTCGACACCAGGCTGAAGTGCAGCGCGTCACCATCGGCATCCTGGCTCAGAAATCCGCCCACGACGGTCCCCACGCTGGCATTCTCCGCCACCGATTTCTGGGAGAGATCCAGGGAGGCCGGAGCACGATTGTCAGGCGGAAGGTTTTCGAGATCCAGAACCGAGTCATCGAAACTCAGATAACGAACGTTCTTCAGCAGGTCCTGGCCGTCTCCTCCCTGTGCCCTGTCTTTGACCGTGAAGGACCCGTCGCCGTGATCGATAATGTCGTATTCGTCCTGTTTGCCTGAATAGTAGGCCGTGTCGTCACCGGCGCCGCCGTCGATCGTATCGTTGCCTTGATTGCCGGCGATTTCGTCGGCACCGTCACCCGCGATGAAGTGCTCGGCTCCGATTCCGCCGCTTGCCACGTCGTCGCCACCCCCAAGGTCGATGAATCCGACCGAGGTTCCGCCCTCATGCGCCTCATAGGTATCATTGCCGCCGGCGAGGAAGACCGCGTTGCCGCCTTCCAGATGTCCCTTGTTGATCACCACGTCGTCCACGTCGCCGCCGCGGATCGCCGTGTTGCCGCCCTTGATCACACCGGTGTTCTCAATCCGGAAGGTGCTGGCGTCCGAGTATTCATGGGCGTCGACGCCGAACGTTTTTCCGGAAATATGTCCGGAATTCGTCACAAGAGCGCTGCCGAAGATCTTGATGCCTGACGAAGCCGTCGCATTCACGGCGCTGATCGTGCCGGCGTTACGGACTTCGCCGGTGCTTGACGCGTTGAGCGTGCCCAGAATGATGCCGTTGAACAACCCTTCGACATTCCCTGCGCTGCCGATCTCGACCACACCGCTGGACCCGGCCTTGATGGCGCTCCAGGTTGCCGATTTCACCGCGCCGTTGACGGTGATGAGATTGCCCACGCCCGCCGTCGTGATGGATTCGACGAAAGCCTTCTGGGGATCTGTGTTGATGACCTCGCCCCCTGCCTCCACGAGGACCGATTCCCCGCTCTGGAGAACGAGAGGCGTGGAGCGTGTGGTCTGCGGTGCAATCGTATAGGTGTAGTTGATCATGTGCTGTTCCTTTTGCGCGTTGAGCCGCTGAGTTAGCAACGCCATAACGTGACGCTTGCCGGGATCGTTGCGGCTTTGGGAACAGGCGTGTGCGCTCGGACACGCTCGCGCATCGTCGCAAATCGGGGATGAGAGAGGCCGTCCGTGCGAGGGGCTGGAGGTCCGGGGTGGACAGCGGGATCCGGCCTCGGTGCGTTCCGGCAGATYCGCCCAGACAGCGTCCTCCGGCAACGAAGAAAGCCGGAGCATGCCCCGGCTTTGCTGGGCCTCCGCTGGGTTCTTAGATGATCAGGATATCCGACGCCGTGATCGCCAGATTCTTATTCACCGTGGCGATTTCCACCGCCGCCTTGGCGCCCGAGCCATCGACGTCATAGAGCAGCGCGCCCTTTTTCTTGCTGTAGACGAGGTGATCGTTCGAGTCCCTGGCCTTGTCGCCAATGGTGAAGAACTTCTTGTCGAGCCTCGCGGGCTTCGACTCCGTGCCCTTCTTGCCCAACTTCCTGAAGACCGCGTTGTCGAGCCAGATCGTGTCGTCCTTCACGTTGAAATCCGCGAGCTTGTCGAGGTTGGTTGCCTTGTTCGGCTTGGTGTCGAACACGAAGAGGTCGCGCCCCGCGCCGCCCCACAGGGTGTCGCGGCCGCTCCCGCCGTAGAGCCGGTCATGGCCCGCCGTTCCCCGGATGAGGTTGGCGAGGGACGTGCCTTTGAGCACGAGACCCGCCGACCCGGTGCCGGTGAGATTTTCCACGTGGGCCGCCAGCCGATAGCTGATGGAGGCGAAGACCGTGTCGGTACCGGAACCCGCCTCCTCGCTGATCGTGTCCAGCGCATTGTCGACCCAATAGGTTTCGTTGCCGCCCTTTCCGACGAGGATGTTGCCGTAGGAATCGCCGGTCAGCACGTCGTTCCCGGCAGCGCCCGTCACCGTGTCGAGAAGCGCGGTGTCGCGGGCCATCTGGCCCGCCGCGAGGTCGATCCGGTAGGGAATGGTCCAGGTGAGATCGCCGTCCTGCGATGTTACCAGCGCGGCCTTGACGCCCGCCTTCGCATAGGTGTGGCTGAAGGCGGCGGTCCCCTGCGCCGGCGTCACCCGGTCCGTCGACCCGTCCCCCCATGCGATCTGGAGCGAGGATGCCGACCCGGTGCCGAACCGCATCTCGACGATGCGGCCTTCGAGAAGTGCCCCGGCGCGCAAAAACTGGGTCGTGTCCACACGAAACACATCGGCGTTCCCGTTCGTGTCTCCCGCCGTCAGATTCGACGAATCGCTGGAGAAAACCACATAGCGTCCATCCTGACCGATGGATGCGAACGTGCTGGGACCGTTGCCTTCGAGGCCGTCGGCTGACGCCGAGAGGCGGATGATCGCGCCGGTGGCGAGGTCCTTGCGGAAAACGTCCGCGACCCCGTTGGTGTCGTCCGCTACCAGATTGCCGGCCGTGCTGACGAACACCACATAGCGGCCATCGGCGCTGATCGAAGCGTTGGAGCTTCCGCCGTTCGATTCGGTCTCGCCGGCGCCGGTCGAGACGCGGACGACCTTTCCGCCATCGTAGAAGTCCTTGCGAAAGATATCGACCTCGCCGTTGGTGTCGCCCGTCACCAGATTGTCGGCAGCGCTCGCGAATACCAGATATCGGCCGTCCGCGCTGAGGCCGCCGCCGCTGGATGCGCCCATGGCCTCATCGCTATTGGTCGAGACCGATTGGCGGCTGTTCGTGCCGCTTGCCACATTGAAGAGGAACACGTCCGAGGCGTTGTTGGTCTCGAAAGCCACGAGATTGTTCGCCACGCTGTCGAAGATCACGGACGCGCCGTCGGCGCTGAACCGCATTCGAACTCGCGCCATTGCCGATGATCGCGCCGAGCTTCGACACGCAGGTCACCGCGTCGGTGGCGATATTTTTCAGGAAGATATCGAATGTGCCGTTGGTATCCCCCGCGACGAGCGACCCGTCCTGCGTCGCAAACACCGCGAATTGTCCGTCGGCGCTGATCTGGCTGCCGAGGCTGAAATCGCCGAGTTGCGCGCCTGCGCCACCGGTCGACACGCGTAAAACTTCGCCGGTGACCATGTCCTTGCGAAAAACGTCGGATTTGCCGTTCGTGTCGCCAGTGACCAGAGCGTCGGAAGCGCTTTCGAACAGGATGTAGCGCCCGTCATGGCTCACGGAAGCGTGTTCGCTGTTCAAATTGATCTCGGTGCCGTCCGCCTTCGTGGAGACGCGCTCGATGGCGCCGGTGACGAGATCCCGGCGAAAGATGTCGCGCGCATTGTTCGTGTCGCCGGACACAAGGTCGTTGGAGTAGCTCTGAAACACCACATAGCGACCGTCGCCGCTGAGGGCGGATTCCCCGGCGCTCGGTCCGGTTCCGGACGAGACGCGGTCGATGAGGAGCCGCGAATCGAGTCGCGCGAAAGACTGGAGAGTGAGGGTCAGAGGCATGACGGTCTCGCATGGTGATTTGTTATGTCATTACTCTTTTGCGAGGCTTTCCGCAACGGATAAGTTCCCTTGCGGCAGTCAGAGACCGAGGGGCGCCAGAACGGGCGCCTCGCCCGGACCTCCGGTCTTTTTCTTGACTCTCCGCGCATTTCCCCCTAGGCCTCCCGCCTAATTCTATTGAGCGAGCCCCATGAGCCGCCGCCCAGCCCTGGAGGCTGGAGGTCCACGTCCGACAGCGCGATGCGCCCTCGGGCGCGCTGGTGTTTGGGTTTCGATGTAGGGAACGGTGAGGCATGGCGAAGGACGCATTGCGGATCGAGGACGCGATCAACGACACCTGCCCGTGGTCGGGAAAACCGATCGCGGCGGATTCGCTGACGCGTTATCGCGACGCGGTCGTGGGCTTCTGCAACACCGGCTGTCGCGACAAGTTCGAGACGGCGATCGCCCATTTCGACAAGGCGCTGGCGGAGCGCGACGTGCCGCTCATCGCGAAAGGGATTGAATAGACATGTTCGAGGGCCTTTCCGACAAACTCTCCTCCATCCTCAACGGGTTGACGCGCCGCGGGGCGCTCACCGAGGAGGACGTCAACGCGGCCCTGCGCGAGGTCCGCCGCGCGCTGCTGGAAGCCGACGTGGCGCTCGAGGTCGTGCGCTCCTTCACCGACAAGGTGCGGGCCCGCGCGGTCGGCGCCGAGGTGGTGAAGTCGGTCTCCCCCGGCCAACAGGTCGTCAAGATCGTCCACGACCAGCTCGTGGAAATGCTGGGCGCCGACGCTGAGGTCATCGATCTCCACGCGCCGGCCCCCGTCGCCATCCTGATGGTCGGCCTGCAGGGCTCGGGCAAGACCACCACCACGGCGAAGATCGCCAAGCGCCTGACCTCGCGCGACAAGCGCCGCGTTCTCCTCGCCTCCCTCGACACCCGCCGTCCGGCCGCACAAGAGCAGCTCGCGGTTCTGGGCAAGCAGGTCGAGGTCGACACCCTGCCGATCGTCGCCGGCCAGAGTGCCGTGCAGATCGCCCGGCGCGCCATGGAAGCGGCCCGCCTCGGCGGCTACGACGTGGTCATGCTCGACACGGCCGGCCGCGTCACCGTCGACGAAGGGCTGATGCTGGAAGCAGCCGAAGTGAAGGCCGCGACCAATCCGCATGAGGTGCTGCTCGTCGCCGATGCGCTCACCGGCCAGGACGCGGTCAACACGGCGCGGGCCTTCGACGAGCGACTCGGCGTCACCGGCATCGTTCTGACCCGCATGGACGGCGATGCCCGCGGCGGCGCGGCGCTCTCCATGCGCGCCGTCACCGGCAAGCCCATCAAGCTCGTGGGCACGGGCGAAAAAGTCGATGCGCTGGAGGAGTTTCATCCCTCCCGCGTCGCCAACCGCATCCTCGGCATGGGCGATATCGTGTCGCTGGTCGAGAAGGCGGCGGAGAATTTCGACCAGGCGCAGGCCCAGCGCATGGCCGACAAGATGCGCAAGGGCAAGTTCGATCTGGAGGACATGCGCGACCAGCTCGCCCAGATGGAAAAGATCGGCGGCATCGGCGGGATGCTCGGGATGCTGCCGGGCATCGGCAAGATGAAGGCGCAGCTCGAAAACGCCAATATCGACGACCGCGTCATCAAGCGGCAGGTCGCCATCATCAATTCGATGACGCCGAAGGAGCGCCGCAATCCCGACCTCCTGAAGGCCTCTCGCAAGAAGCGCATCGCCGCGGGTTCGGGCGCGAAGGTCGAGGAGGTCAACAAGCTCCTCAAGATGCACCGGCAGATGGCCGACGTCATGAAGATGATGGGCGGCGGCAAAGGCCGCGGCATGGCGGGCGCGCTCGGCAACATGTTCGGCATCGGCAAGGGTGGCGGAATGGGCGGCATGCCGCAGCCGACGCCCGAGCAGATCGAGGCGATGCAGAAGCAGATGGGCGGCGGTGCCGGCGGCGGGTTGCCGCCGATGCCTCCGGGTCTCGGCGGGGCTAAGGGCCTGCCAGGCCTGCCCGGCCTCGGTCCGAAGATCCCCGGCCTTCCAGGGCTGGGCGGCTTCCCGTTCGGAGGCAAGAAGAAGTGAGTTTTTGAAGGCCCGTCATTCCGGGGCCGCTCGAGCGGAGCCCGGGATCCATAGGCGTCTCGTTTATGGGTTCCCGCCTTCGCGGGAATGACAGGAAAAAGTTGATCGCAGGACAAAGCCAAAGGAGCACTCAATGTCCCTCAAGATCCGCCTGACCCGTGGTGGCGCGAAGAAGCGCCCCTATTACCGCATCGTCGTCGCCGACGCCCGTTCGCCCCGCGACGGCCGTTTCATCGACAAGGTCGGCACCTACGACCCGATGAAGCCGAAGGATGACGCCTCGCGCATCACCCTCGACAACGACAAGATCACCGCCTGGCTCGCCAAGGGCGCCCAGCCGACCGACCGCGTGCTCCGCTTCCTCGATGCCGCCGGCCTCGTGAAGCGCAACGCCCGCAACAACCCCCAGAAGGCTGTTCCCGGCAAGAAGGCCCAGGAGCGTTCGGACGCGAAGGCTGCTGCCGCCGCCGCCGCTGCTGCGCCGGCTGAAGGCGACGCGGCGTAAAGCCGATGAAGCGGGAGCGCCCCCCATTGCGCTCCGCCTCTTCCCTCCCCCTTGCGGGGAAGGGCAGGGGTGGGGGTGCCGGCGCGCGTTTATCCGAGGTCGCGCCCACACCCCCCACTCCAACTCTCCCCCATCGCAATTCGGATGTTTCCGACTTGCGCAGCTCGGATCGAATGTCAGGCAAGCCTGACATTCGTGGGGGAGAGAGCTCGGTTGCGCCCAGCGACCTCGTTCTCCTGGGCGAGTTCGGCCGCGCGCATGGCCTCAAGGGCGAGGTGCGGCTGAAATCCCATACCGGCGATCCGCTGGCGATCGCCTCCTACGGCCCGCTGCTGGATTCAAGGGGCCGCGCTTACACGATCAAAAATCCCCGGCAGGCACCGGGCGGCGCGCCTGACATGCTGGTGGCGCGGGTCGACGGCGTTTCGACTCGCGAGGCCGCCGAAAAGCTGAACCGCATCGAGCTCTATCTTTCGCGCGAAAAACTGCCGCCGGCGGAAGACGAGGACGAGTTTCTGCTCGCCGACCTCATCGGCTGCAAGGTCCGCACCGAGGCGGGCGAGCCCGTCGGCACCGTCGCGGATGTGCCGAACTTCGGCGGCGGCGACCTTCTGGAAATCAAGCCCGCGACCGGCGGCGCCACGGCGTTTCTGCCCTTCACCCGGGCCTTCGTGCCGCAGGTGAACATAGCCGGGCGATACGTGGTCGCGACGCCCCCGGACGACCTGTTCGCACCCGCCCGGCCTGAGCCCGAGGGCGATGAACCGGTCGACGAGGCTGAGGCGTGACCTTCCGCGCTACTGTCCTGACCCTTTATCCGGAGATGTTTCCCGGCCCGCTCGGCCTCTCGCTCTCCGGCGACGCCCTCGCGCGCGAGATCTGGTCGCTGGAGACGCGCCAGATCCGGGATCACGGAATCGGTCGCCACCGCAACGTCGACGATACCCCGGCGGGCGGCGGTCCCGGCATGGTTCTGCGCTGCGACGTGCTGGGCGCGGCCATCGACGCGGCTTCGCCCGCCGCCGACCCGCGACCGCGTCTGCTGATGACGCCGCGCGGAAAACCTCTGACTCAAGGTCGGGTGCGCGATCTCGCGGTCGGTCCCGGTGCGATCATCGTCTGCGGCCGCTTCGAGGGCGTGGACGAGCGCGTCATCGAGGGCCGCGATCTGGAAGAGATTTCCATCGGCGATTATGTGCTGTCGGGCGGCGAAATGGCCGCCATGGTCCTGTTGGACGCCTGCGTCCGGCTGCTTCCCGGCGTCATGGGCAAGGAAGCCTCAGGCCATGAAGAAAGCTTCGAGACGAACCTCCTCGAATATCCGCACTACACGCGACCCCGCGATTGGGAAGGCAGACCGATCCCCGAAATCCTGCTCAACGGCAATCACGCCGCCATCGAACGGTGGCGACGCGAGGAGGCGGAGCGCATCACGCGCGAGCGGCGGCCGGAACTTTTAGGAAAGAGGGCGAATGGCGAATAGCGAATAGCGAAGCTTCAACGGCCTTCTCACTATTCGCCACTCCCCACTCGCCCCTTCCCCCCTTCCCCTTTCCCCCAAAACCCTGTATAGCCGCCCACAATTCACAACAGGACGCCGAAATCCTGCGGGGCACCGGGATCTCCCGGGCAAGCCGCGCGACGGCAGGAGCATAGACAATGAACATCATCCAGCAGCTCGATCGCGAGCATATCGAGAAGCTCGGCAAGACCATTCCGGACTTTCAGCCCGGCGACACCGTGATCGTCAACGTGAAGGTCAAGGAAGGCGAGCGCAGCCGCGTGCAGGCCTATGAAGGCGTTTGCATCGCCCGCTCGGGCGCAGGCTTCCAGGAGAGCTTCACCGTCCGCAAGATCTCGTACGGCGAAGGCGTGGAACGCGTGTTCCCGGTCTACTCGCCCAACATCGATTCCATCAAGGTCGTGCGCCGCGGTCTCGTGCGCCGCGCCAAGCTCTATTACCTGCGCGACCGTCGCGGAAAGTCGGCGCGTATCGCCGAGCGGACCGACCGTCAGCCGGCCAAGGGCGGCAAGGGCAAGACCCCGGCAGCCGCCGAGTAATTTTTCACGCAGCGAAACCTGCGAGGTTGAGAAAAGCGCGGTTGCAGCCGCGCTTTTTTGCATCCCGGCCCTGCATCCGGCCTTGGGCGGCAACATTTAATTGCGCCGGAGACCCGATCCGCTATGCGATGATGTCCCGGGCTGCGCTGCCGAGGCACCTTTTCGCGCAGGCGCGGACGCGCTAAAGACCCGGTCACGAGACCCGAAACCCTTTGGAATGAGACAGATGGCCAAGTCCCGCACCATGTACGACAAGATCTTCGACGAGCACGTCGTCGACCGGCAGGATGATGGGACGTGCCTTCTCTACATCGACCGCCACCTCGTGCATGAGGTGACGAGCCCGCAAGCCTTCGAGGGCCTGCGCCTGACCGGCCGCAAGGTGCGCCAGCCCGGCAAGACGCTGGCGGTCGTCGATCACAACGTGCCGACCACCGATCGCTCGCACGGGATCGAGGATCCCGAATCCGCCATCCAGGTCGAGACGCTGGCGCAGAACGCTCGCGATTTCGGTGTGGAATATTTCAACGAGCTCGACCGGCGCCAGGGCATCGTCCACGTGGTCGGCCCCGAACAGGGGTTCACGCTGCCCGGCATGACGATCGTCTGCGGCGACAGCCACACCTCGACCCACGGCGCATTCGGCGCCCTCGCGCACGGCATCGGAACGTCGGAAGTCGAGCACGTGCTCGCCACCCAGACGCTGATCCAGAAGAAGGCGAAGAATTACCGCGTCACCGTCGACGGCAAGCTGCCCGAGGGCGTGACCGCGAAGGACATCATCCTGTCCATCATCGGCGAAACCGGCACCGCCGGAGGCACCGGGCACGTGATGGAATACGCGGGCGAGGCCATCCGCGCCTTGTCCATGGAAGGCCGCATGACGGTCTGCAACATGGCGATCGAAGGCGGCGCCCGCGCCGGCCTCATCGCCCCCGACGAGAAGACCTACGCGTATCTGAAGGACCGCCCCAAGGCGCCGAAGGGCGACGCGTGGGATGCGGCCGTGCGCTATTGGGAAACGCTGTTGTCCGACGAGGACGCGTTCTTCGACACCGAGCTTCGTCTCGATGCGGCGAGCCTGCCGCCCATCGTCACCTGGGGGACCAGCCCCGAGGACGTGATTTCGGTCGCCGGCTCGGTACCGGACCCCGATCTGATTCCGCAGGAGAACAAGCGCCTGTCGAAATGGCGCGCGCTCGAATACATGGGCCTCAAGCCGGGCACGAAGATTACCGACATCACGCTCGATCGCGTCTTCATCGGCTCGTGCACCAATGGCCGCATCGAAGATCTGCGTGTCGTCGCCAAGATGGTCGAGGGCAAGAAAGTGCACCAAGCGGTAAACGCCATGATCGTGCCGGGATCCGGTATCGTGAAGATGCAGGCGGAGGCCGAAGGGCTGGACGTGATCTTCAAGGCGGCCGGTTTCGACTGGCGGGAACCCGGCTGCTCCATGTGCCTGGCGATGAACGCCGACCGGCTTGCTCCGGGCGAGCGTTGCGCCTCCACGTCGAACCGCAATTTCGAAGGCCGTCAGGGCTTCAAGGGCCGCACCCATCTGGTGTCGCCCGCCATGGCGGCGGCGGCGGCGATCGCCGGACACTTTGTGGACATCAGAACGTTCGGATGACAAAAAAACGGCCGCGGAGATGTCCCCGCGGCCGTTTTTCTACGCAAGACTAAAGAGCTGTTCAGTAGCGTCCAGCGACCTCGCGGCGGCAGACTTCCACCGGGCGACGAACGACCACGCCATTGCCACGAACGCGCTGCTGCATCACCGTGCGGCAGACGGTGCGCATCGGGGGGCGACCGCCCCAGCGGCGCTCGTTGTTCCACCGACGATCGACGTGACGGGGACGATCGTAACGATCGTACCGGTCGTAGCGGTCGTAGCGGTCATTACGGTCTTGCACGACACGCACATGGGGGGCGTTGCCACCCACGCCGACGCGAACGTCGAGGCCCTGGGCGGAAGCTTGACCCGCGCCGGCAGCGGCACCGAACGATACCAGCCCGGCCAAAGCCAGGATTCCGAGAATTTTTCGCATGTGAGCCTCGTTTTCGTGGATGATCTGGCTTGGCTAACGCCATTGAGCACAGACCGTTCCGGCCTCAATTGCAGTTTTGCCAGCTCAAGGAGCAGTTCGGTTGGGAAGGAGACCTCGATGAAAGACCCGGAGCAGGAGGCGCGCGAAACCCTCGAGCGGGTTGAACGGGATTCGGAAACCCTCGGTTCGTCCTCGCTTAACCGCATGAGTCGCCGTATGACCGACCATTTTTCAGGGCGGGACGCGATTGGCGCCGGGGAAAACGGCCAGACCGACCCGATTGAGGTGTGGGGCCGAAGAATCGGCCGAAGCCTCTCGGTTGTCGGATTCGTCGTGCTGGTCTATTGGCTGGCATCCCAGCTCCAGCTGGTTTGATCGCGGGGAGATCATGAGCCAACTTGCGAAGTTGCAAGCGCCCTCGCTGGCGGATTTCGAGGTGCTGGCCTATGCGGCGTACGAAGCCCTGCCGGAGGCGTTCCGGGCTCTTTGCGACGGAGTGGTGATCCGGGTCGAGGATTTCCCCGACGACGAGACGCTGAAGGACATGGATTGCGAGACGCCGTTCGACCTCCTGGGCCTGTTCCGCGGCGTCGGCCTCGCGCAGGGCGGCGGCATCATGCAGACCGGCCAATTCCCCAACATGGTCTGGCTCTATCGCCGTCCGCTGCTGGATTACTGGGCGGAGCACGAGGAAACCCTCGGCCATCTGATCACCCACGTGCTCGTCCACGAGATCGGCCACCATTTCGGCCTCTCCGACGACGACATGGAGGCGATCGAAGCGGCGGCCGGATAGGTCGAAAAAGGGGATTGGGGCATGGAGTTACCGACCGGTGGAATCGACCCGGACGATGTGGCCCCCATCAATGAAATCGCAGCGTTTCTCGCGTTGAGCGATTTCAGCCAAGGGCCGGCGCAGGCGCTCCCGAAAGTGGAGAATGCGGACTGCATCGTCCTGGCGGGAAACAGCGTGCTGCACACGGCGGAATCCGCTTTCAAACTGGCGCGCATGAATTCCCGTCGCATTCTTCTCATCTCGGGCGGTGTCGGACACTCGACGCACCGGCTCTGTGAAGAGGTGAAGAAACACCACCTCTATAGCCGAATTCCCACGTCCAACCGTGCCGAAGCCAACATCCTGAGCGACGTCGCGAGGCAGCATTGGAGTGTCGATCCCGATCGCATCATCGTCGAACAAGTCTCCACCAATTGCGGTGAGAACGCGCGCTTCTCGCGCCGGGCTCTCGACGCGAGAGGCATCGATCCGCAGCATATCGTGCTGATTCAGGATCCGACGATGCAGCGCCGCACGGATGCATCTTTCCGGCAAATTTGGCTCGATCATCCGAAAGTGAAATTTTTGAACTGGCCGACCTTCACGCCCCGGGTGAAAATCGAACGAAACGACCTCGTCTTCGATCTCGGGCCGTTGGCTGGCTTGTGGCCCATGGACCGCTTTCTGTCGCTTCTGATGGGCGAGATCCCACGGCTGCGAAATGATCCGAATGGATACGGACCCAACGGCCGAGGATTTATCGTCGCGCTCGACATCCCGGATGAGGTCGAGACGGCGTACCGGCGCCTCGCCGGCGGTTTATGCGCCGCGTTCGGCGTGCGCGCACCGGTTCCCGCTGTGTAACCGGCCGCGCTGGGCGCTCATGGCGGCCGGATAGACTTTCTCACGAACCCGCGGCAGGCAGGATTTCGTCGATCATGGCGGGCTGACGCGCGAGGCCGACGGCAGGCGAGGTCCAGATGACGAGGGCCTGCGCCGCAAAGCCGATCGCGGCGAGCAGCAGGCAGGCTTCGGCGCCGAACATTCCGCCCACGAGCGCCCCCAGGCCCGCACCGAGCGGGCGCGCGCCCTGCGTCAGAACGCTCACGGCGGAGACGCGCCCGAGCAGCTCGCGGGGCGTCACGGCCTGGCGGAGTGTCGTGGTGCTGATGACCCAGAGAATCGGTCCGATGCCAAACAGGAAGAAGCCGAGAGCCGCCAGCAGCGGCGTCGGATACCAGATCGTCAGCGCGACGCAGACCGATCCCAGGAGGCCGGACAGGGGGCCGGTGCCGACGACCAGCCCGAAGGTGAGCCGCTTCAGGATGGAAGGCGCGAGAAGTGCCCCCAGCACCATGCCGGCGCCGTCGACAGCGAAGATCAGGCCGATCTCGGATGCATCGAGGCCGAGATTTCGGACCGCATAGGGAAAAAAGGCCGCGACGAGCACGAAGAACGCTGCGTTGAACAGGAACTGCGTCAGCAGAACTGGCCGCAGCAGGGGATGGCGCGCCACGAACGCGATGCCGTCCGCGACCTCGCGCAGGGGGTGACGGCGCGGGGGCGCCGGACGCGGCTCTTCGCGCAATCCCGAAAGCAGGATGAAGGCCATGCCCGAAAGGGCGGCGGCCAGCCCGAAGGCCAGCCCCGCTCCGGTCCATCCGACGAGCGCGCCGCCCAGAGCAGGCCCGGCCGTAAATGCCAGCGTGCGGGCGAGTTCGACCCGGGCGTTCGCCGTCGACAGCAAGGCCGGCGGCACCAGCGCCGGGACCAGGGCCGGGGCCGCGACGCTGTAAATCACGGTCGCGCCGGCGCCGACGAAACCCAGGAGCGCGAGTAGCCAAAGGCTCAGTTGTCCGGCCCCGAGCAATAGCCCGATCGAGACGAGCGAGACCGCGCGCAGGGCCTCGGCGCAGGCCATGAGGCGCGGCCGCGCGACCCGGTCCGCCAGCAGGCCCGCCGGCAGGGCGAAGAGGAGAAACGGCAGCGTCAGGGCGATCTGGAGCAGGCCGCTCTCGGCCTCGCCCGCTCCGAGCGCCACCACCGCCACGATGGGCGCGGCCACGAGCGCGATCTGCTCGGCCGACTGGGCCGCGAGATTCGACCAGGCAAGCCGCAGGAACGGGGCGGGAAGGCGAACGGGCAGAGGCATGCGATGAATCCGGTACGTTGAAGAACCGGATCACCGTGGCAAAGGCACAGCCCTGCCGCACTCCGTTTCTTGCTGTGACAGGCGCGGACCGACTTGCCGCGCAGGCCTGATCGCCGTCCGGACTTACCGCAGCATCCAATACGACACGGGGTTGTCCGGGCACACGCTCGGGCCGCACTCGACGAAGACGTTGAGCACGTTTGCGGCGATCATGGCGATGACGAGAAAGACCGCGCCCTTAGCGAACAATCCGGGCAGGGGCGCCTCGCGCGACTCGAACTGGCGATCCGAGAGCAGCACGATGGACAGCAGCGCGATGGCGGCGGCGAAGCAGATGAACGCCCAAGTGTAATAATGCGCTCCGAGAATCATCGACCCGTAGCCGGGGTCGCCCGGAATGATGTGCAACAGGACCTGCCGCATGGAGATGCCGGCGCCCGCGATGGCCGCGATCAGCGACAGCGCGTAATGGCTGGGGCGGGGGCCGTAGCGCAGGTTTAGGATCGGTCCCACCGCAAGCGTCGCGAATGCGACCCGCTGCAACAGGCAGAGCGGGCAGGGAAGTTCGCCGAGTGCGAATTGAAACACGAAGGCCGCGAACAGGATCAGCCCGATGGCGTAGAGCCCGAGCGCGTTCAGGGTCACGGCGAGGCGTGGCGTCAGCATGGGTCGGGGACTCTCAGAATGAAAGGGTCAGCGCGTCGGTCGCGTGGTGGAGGTAATCCGCCGCCGTGAGTGCGAGGGCCGCGAAGAACACGCCGATGGCGGCCCTGCGGTGGCCGAACCACGCCATGAGCGCGCTCCCGCCGAACAGGCAAAACAACACCAGCTGATCCATGAAGCGCTCCCCCGGAATGTTGTCTCGTGGAAAGGGTTTTTCCGCAAGGGCAGTCGCCTGAAAAGCGGATGCGCCACCATGGGTCTGGTGCTGGGCGGGCGGCTTTGATAAGAGGCTGTCGCGGGAATGCGGGTTGTTTTCAAGGAATCTGGACGATGGACAAGTTTACTGTGCTGGAAAGCGTCGCGGCGCCGATGCGGATCATCAATGTCGATACCGACATGATCATCCCCAAGCAGTACCTCAAGACCATCAAGCGCACCGGCCTCGGCGTCGGCCTCTTCTCCGAGATGCGCTATCGCGACGACGGTTCGGAGAACCCGGATTTCGTGCTCAACCAGCCGGCCTATCGGAAGGCCGAGATCCTCGTCGCGGGCGACAATTTCGGCTGCGGTTCGTCGCGCGAGCACGCACCCTGGGCGCTGCTTGATTTCGGCATCCGCTGCGTGATCTCCACGGGTTTCGCCGACATCTTCTACAATAACTGCTTCCAGAACGGCATTCTGCCCATCGTGGTGTCGCCGGAAAATCTCGAGAAGCTGTTCGACGACGCGGAGCGCGGCGCCAACGCGACGCTGACGATCGACCTGGAAAACCAGGAAATTCGCGGCCCCGACGGCGGCACGGTCAAGTTCGACATCGACCCCTTCCGCAAGCATTGCCTGCTCAACGGTCTCGACGGCATCGGCCTCACGATGCAGAAGGGCGCCGCCATCGACACCTTCGAGAAGAAGCTGGACGAGCGCGCCTGGGCGTGACGGGCGCCGAAAATTCGGGGTTTGCCCAATATTAACCGGATTGCTGGCACATTCGGGAGCATGATTCGTTCTCTTGCCCTCGCCTTCGTTGCGATGACCGGGATAGCTGCGGCGTGGCCCGCATCCGCCCAGGCCGATTTTCGTTCGTGCTTGCCCGCCCTGCGCAGCCAGGCTGCCGCCAAGGGCGTGTCGGGACAAGCCTTCGATATGGCGACACGCGGGATCGAGCCCGATCTCAAGATCCTCGAACTCATGAACAGCCAGCCGGAGTTCAAGACCGAGATCTGGGACTATCTGTCGGCGCTCGTCGACGAGCAGCGGGTGCAGGACGGCAACGCCGCCATGCGGCAATGGGGCCGGGCCCTCAGCCAGGCAGAGGCCCGTTTCGGGGTCGATCGCTATGTGATCGCCGGCGTGTGGGGCGTCGAATCGGATTTCGGCAAGAATTTCGGCGATCGCCCCTTGGTGCAGTCGCTCGCGACGCTCGCGTGCTATGCCCCCCGGCGTCAGGACTATTTCGCCGGCGAGCTGATGGCCACGCTCAAGATCGTGCAGGACGGGGATATCGATCCGCGCCTGTTGAAGGGCTCCTGGGCCGGCGCTTTCGGCCACACGCAATTCATGCCCTCGACCTACCAGCGCCTGGCGGTGGATGGCGATGGCGACGGACGCCGCGACGTGGTGAGCTCGGTCCCCGACGCGGTCGCGTCGACGGCCAATTTCCTGAAGAAAGCCGGCTGGGTGGACGGTCTCCCCTGGGGCTATGAAGTTCGCCTGCCCTCGAATTTCAGCGCATCGCTGGCGGGTCGCAAGAAAAAGCGCGACCTCGCATCCTGGGCCGCCATGGGCGTGACCCGGGTCGACGGCCGCCCGCTTTCGGGGAATTACGCGGCGGCGGTGCTGATCCCGGCAGGGGTCAACGGACCGGCCTTCATCGTCACCAGGAATTTCGACGCGGTCTATTCCTACAACGCGGCCGAATCCTACGGGCTCGCCATCGCGTTGCTGGGCGATCGCCTGAAAGGTCTGCCGGGCATCCGCACTGCCTGGCCGACCGACGATCCGCCGCTCTCGCGCGCCCAGCGCTTCGAGCTGCAGCAGCTCCTCAGCGCGCGCGGCTACGATGTGGGCGAGCCGGACGGGAAGATCGGCCAGAAGACCCGCGACGCCATCAAGGACGTGGAGCGCCGGATCGGCCTCGAACAGCGCGGCCGGCCGGGCGGCAAGGTGCTTGAGGCTCTGCGGGGATAAGCTCCGCCGGACGGGATCTCGCGGCCTGAGCAAACTCTTGCCAACTCGGCCTCGTCGCGCCTAAACCCTCTTCGTCTTGGCCGGGTTCGTCCCGGCCATCCACGTCTTTTGGCGGTTCACGAACGAGGTTTTCTCCCATGGCGACGTACAAGCTCCTTCTCCTGCCCGGCGACGGGATCGGCACCGAGGTCATGCGGGAGGTCGAGAAGATCGTGGGCTGGTTCCGCAAGCGCGGCATCGGTTTCGAAACGGAGACGGATCTCGCCGGCGGCGCTGCCTATGACGTGCACAAGGTGGCGATCACCGACGACGCCATGAATCGCGCCGAGGAGGCCGACGCGGTACTGTTCGGCGCGGTGGGCGGCCCGAAATGGGACGCGGTGCCCTACAATGTGCGCCCCGAGGCGGCTTTGCTGCGTCTGCGCAAGGATCTGGGCCTCTTCGCCAACATTCGCCCCGCCATCTGCTACCCGGCGCTCGCCGATGCCTCGTCGCTGAAGCGCGAGATCGTCGAGGGGCTCGACATCGTGATCGTGCGCGAGCTCACGGGCGGCGTCTATTTCGGTGAGCCGAAGGAGCTGGTGACCCTCGAGGACGGGTCGCAGCGCGCCGTCGACACGCAGGTCTATACTACCGGCGAGATCGACCGGATCGCGCGGGTCGCCTTCGACATGGCCCGCAAGCGTCGCAACAAGGTGTCGTCCGCCGAAAAGAGCAACGTGATGAAGACCGGCGTGCTGTGGCGTCAGGTGGTGTCGCGGCTGCACAAGGCCGATTATGCGGATGTGACGCTCGAGCATGTGCTGGCCGACAACGCCGCCATGCAGCTCGTGCGCAACCCGAAGCAATTCGACGTCATCGTCACCGACAACCTGTTCGGCGACATCCTGTCCGACATCGCCGCGATGCTGACCGGCTCTCTGGGCATGCTCCCCTCGGCGGCGCTTGGCGCCGAAGACCCGGTTACCGTCAAGCGCAAGGCCATGTATGAACCCGTGCACGGCTCGGCGCCCGACATCGCCGGCAAGGGCCTGGCGAATCCCATCGCGATGATTGCGTCCTTCGGCATGGCCCTGCGCTATTCGTTCGACCTGATCGAGGAGGCGGACCGTCTCGACCGGGCGATCGCCAACGTTCTGGCGGCCGGCATCCGCACCAAGGACATCTCGGCGCCGGGAGCCAACGCGGTCGGCACGCAGGATGTCGGCGATGCCATCGTCAAGGAACTCGAATCCATCCGCTGAGCCGAAAGGCGGCTACCGCGTCGACCCCGTCGCCTGCACGTCGAACGGTATCGGCGGGAACGGGTTGCGGGCGCCGACGAACGGCCCATCGATGGGATCGGGCAGAACCCCTGCGCCGCCCAGGCGCTCGTTGTTGTTCCAGGGCGGCATGATCATGGTCGAGGTCTGCCCGCTGGTCACATAGCGGTTCATCGAGCCGACCGGCACCTTGTTGCCGGGGTCGAGGAAGCTGCGAGGCTGGACTCGCAGCACGAGGGGCCGATCCTGAGCCTGCGCGGCCACTGACAGGGCCGAGCAGGCGGCGAGCGAAGCGAGCGTGACGAGGGCAAGGCGTCTCATGGGTCAACTCCAGCCAATCGCTGTCGCGAGCGGCCGGACGCCTCTCGAAAGACAGCGGAGCATGAAGACAAAACGGCTCCGCTTGAATTGTTCCGCGCGGTTCACCCAACTCCCCGCTGCTGCTGCTTTGTGATAGCGGTGGAATTCTTTCAGAGGGCACGTCACCGATGACAGATCTCCCGCATCCGCTTCTTGGTCCTCATGGCAAGGATCGCCTGTCGGTTCTGGGGGAGAGGCCGTTGGTGGCGGAAACACCCGAACACCTGCTCGACGACGAGACCACACCGGTCTCCCGCTTCTTCATCCGCAATAACGGCCTGCTGCCGGAACCGGCGAGCGAACCCGAATCGTGGACCTTCGTCATCGATGGTGAGGTCGAGCGCGACTTGCGCCTCAGCGTGGCGGATCTCAAGAGCCACTTCGCCGTCAGGACCTTCCGCATGGTGCTCGAATGCGGCGGGAATGGCCGTTCGTTCTTCGCGCCGCCCGCCGAGGGAAATGCTTGGACAAACGGGGGCGTCGGCTGCGCCGAATGGACAGGCGTTCCGCTCGCCGACGTGCTTGCCGCCGCGGGCCTGAAGCCGGGCGCGACGCACACCGCCCATTTCGGCGCCGACCCGGACAAGAACGGCGATTCCGCCGCGCCGTCGATCTCCCGGGGCGTCAGGCTGGCCAAGGCCCTCGATCCCCACACGCTGCTGGTTTTCGGCATGAATGGCGAGAGGCTTCCCTTCATCCATGGGGGACCGTTGCGGCTGATCGTACCGGGCTGGCCGGGATCGCTGAGCCAGAAATGGCTCACGCGGATCTGGGTCCGCGACCGGGAGCATGATGGCCCGGGCATGACGGGCCAGTCCTACCGCGTTCCAGTCGAGCCGCTGGCGCCGGGCGCGGACGCAACGGGAATAGCCCTGCGTGTCCTCGAATCGATGCCGGTTCGCAGCATCGTGTCGTTCCCCGCCGATGGGGCGGCTTATCCGGCGGGAACGCGACGATTGCGGGTGCGCGGGGCCGCGTGGGCGGGCGACGAGAGCGTGCGGGCCGTCGACGTGACATTTGACGGCGGCGCCACCTGGCTCGCGGCGACTCTCACGCCGCCGCGCAATCCCTATGACTGGACGCGGTGGACCGTCGAGGTGGCAATCCCGGCCGACGGCTTTTACGAGATTCACGCCCGGGCGACGGATGCGCGCGGACGCGCCCAGCCTTTCCGCGCCACGAACTGGAACCCCAACGGCTATGGCTGCAACGTCCTGCACCGGGTGAGCGTGAGGGTCGGGCAGCCTGGGTCGGGGATGTCGAAGCCGGCTTGACCTTGCCATCGGAGGAAGGATTACACCGGCGGTTCAATCACTATGCCGCCTGGCGGCTTTCGTTCGAGGATCAACCTGATGAGAAAAAGCTTCATCGCTCTTACGGCCGCCGGGGTTTTCCTCGCGACCGCCGCGCTCGCTCAGGGCACCAAGCCCGGTGGCCATGCGGGGCATTCGATGCCGGCGCCCGCGACCGCCGCCGAGACCCCCGCCACCAAGGCCTATCGCGAGGTGAATGCCAGAATGCACCGCGACATGGACATCGCCTTCACGCAGGATGCGGACGCCGACTTCGTGCGCGGCATGATCGCGCATCATCAGGGCGCCATCGATATGGCGAAGGTGGCGCTGAAATTCGGGCGCGACGAGCAGGTCGGCAAATGGGCGACCGACATCATCCGTGAGCAGGAACGCGAGATCGCCGAAATGCAGGCGTGGCTGAAGAAGCGCGGTCTCTGAGCTTCAGCGCAGGGCGCTCGCCGACGGACCCGGCAACGCCTTGACGGGCTTCGACCCGGCGGCCACGTTTCGCGCCTCCGGAGCGCAATGATCGACGCGGCTGCGCTCGGCGCCGGCAAAGAGCGCCGAGACGCTGGGATCCGTGCCCAACGCCGTCATCGCATCGAGGAAGCAGGCGACGCGCTGGGCCGAGATGCCCGGTTCGCAGAGCCAGCCCTGGAACCCGAACGCCGCATCGTCGTCGCGGAAGCGGAAGGCCTCGCAGGCCTGCTCGGCCGGGCCCGCCAGCGTGACGGGGGCGCTTTCGACCGGGCCGAATTTCGTGGCGATCATCGCGGTCTGGCCGCTGCGCTCGACCGCAAGTCCGGCCTCCGCGGCGCGGCGCACCAGATCCACGTAGAAGGTGCGCGGCGCGACCGGAATGCGGTGGCTCATCGTCACGCGGGCATAGCGGGACGTGCCGGGCGCGCCGACCACCAGCGTGTCCTCGCGCCCGCCTCCGGAATGCTGCCGAGCCTCGGCGATTGCCGACCCGAGGGTCTTGTCGAGGCCGTAGGCGGCGGTGGAATTGAGGATCTGCCAGGTGGGCGGGGGAGCAATCAGTACCGTGGCGGGAACGGCCCCGGGCTGGTTCGGCACCTTCAGGGCCGCTTCGTGCTCGGCCAGATAGGCGAGCCCGGCGATGCAGAGGCCGGAAGACAGGCTCATGCGAAACCAGGGAAGACGCCGTCTCGCGCGCGGAAGCGGCCGTTCGTCGCCGGAATCGAACAGCTCGTCGTCGTCCTCGTCCAGCTCGATGGCCCTCGGCATGAGATTCCCGACCCGACGCGCCCTTCGCGTCCGAACCCGTGTTCTACCGTATCATCGGGCGCGGATCGAAGGCTTTTGCCCGGCAGCGTGAATCGGAGGTTACCGACGCGGCGGCAGCCGCGGCGAACGGATTTGCTTGACGGCGAGCTGAGTTTGATGTGTTTCTGCCAAAACCGAGCCGAGACCGGCTCCGGATGGACGATGGCAATGACGCTGCTCACCCTGACGACGAGCAAAACGAAAACCGTCACGACGGCCGCGACGGCCGCAATAACGGCCGCCTAAGCCTCGTCGTCCCCGGTCCTCTCTCCCCACGGGGCGAGAGGCGCACCCGACGAGGGTTCACGATTCCGGGGAGATCAACAGGAGAAGTCCAATGGGTTATAAGGTCGCCGTTGTCGGCGCGACGGGCAATGTGGGCCGCGAGCTCCTCAACATCTTGGCCGAGCGCGCGTTTCCCGCCGATGAGGTCGTGGCGCTCGCGTCACGGCGCAGCCAGGGCACGGAGCTTTCGTTCGGCGACAAGACGCTGAAAACGAAGACGCTCGACCTGTACGATTTCTCCGATGTCGATCTCGTGCTGATGTCGGCGGGCGGCGAGATCTCGAAGGAATGGTCGCCCAAGATCGCAGCCCAGGGCGCCATCGTGATCGATAATTCATCCGCCTGGCGCTACGATTCCGATGTGCCGCTGGTGGTCCCCGAGGTGAATGCCGAAGCCGTTCGCGGCATGAAGAAGGGCATCATCGCCAATCCCAATTGCTCGACCGCGCAACTCGTCGTCGCCCTAAAGCCCCTGCACGATCACGCGATCATCAAGCGCGTGGTGGTCGACACCTACCAATCCGTGTCGGGCGCCGGCAAGGAAGGCATGGACGAGCTCGATCGCCAGACCAAGGCGCTCTACTCGTTGCAGGACCTCAAGGAAGAAAAGTTTCCGAAGCGCATCGCCTTCAACGTGATCCCCCATATCGATGTCTTCATGGAGGATGGCTACACGAAGGAAGAATGGAAGATGATGGCGGAGACGAAGAAGATCCTCGACCCCAAGATCAAGCTCACGGCAACCTGCGTGCGCGTTCCGGTCTTCATCGGCCATTCGGAAGCCGTGAATGTGGAATTCGAAAAGCCGATCTCGGCCGAGGAAGCCCGCACGATCCTGCGCTCCGCGCCGGGCGTCATCGTCATCGACCGTCGCGAGCCGGGCGGCTACATCACGCCGCACGAGGCCGCGGGCGAAGACGCCACCTACGTGTCGCGCATCCGCGAGGACATCACGGTGGAAAACGGCCTGTCGTTCTGGTGCGTCTCCGACAACCTGCGCAAGGGCGCGGCGCTGAACGCCGTGCAGATCGCCGAAGCGCTGGTCAATCGCGGCCTGCTTCCCGGCCGCAAGCGCGCTGCCTGAAAAACGCGTCCGATCCGACCAGAATCAAAAACCCCCGCTGGCAACAGCGGGGGTTTTTCGTCGTGCGGGCCGGCTTAGATGATGAAGAAGTCCTTGTAGGTCATCTTCAGGTTCTTCTTGAGCGTGGCGATCTCGACCGCCTTTGCTTTGCCGGAGCCGTCGCTGTCGTAATAGAGCACGGCCTTCTTCTTGTCGTAGACAAGGTAGTCGTTCCTGTCCTTCGCCTCTTTGCCCACCGTGAAGAAAGCCTTGCTGAGCTTGCCGGGCGAAGCCTCGCTACCCTTCTTGCCGAGTTTTTTGAACACCGCATTGTCGAGCCAGATCGAATCGTCCTTGACGTTGAAATCGACGATCTTGTCGAGGTTGGTCTTCTTGTTCGGCTTCGTGTTGAACACGAAGATGTCCCGTCCCGCAGCTCCGGTCAGGACATCCTTGCCAAGGCCGCCCCACAGGATGTCGTCACCCGCGCCGCCGCCCAAGGTGTCATTCCCCGCGCCGCCCTTGAAGATGTCGTTGTCGGCGCTGCCCAGCGTGAATTCGGGATTCATGTCGGCAACGCCGATCGTCATCGCGCGGTCGAAGCTCGCGCCGGACTGGTCGGTCACACGCACGACGACCTGGTGGGAGGTCGCCTGTTCGAAGTCGAGCTTGAAGCCGTTCTTGACCACCAGCTGGTCGCCGGCGATCGCGAAACGACCTTGGGCGTCGTCGAGAAGCGCGTAGCTGAATGTGTCGCCTGTGTTCGGATCGCTGGCGCTCAGCGTGCCGACGGAGAATCCCGCGGCTGCGTATTCGCCTGCAATTCCCGGTCCGCTGAGCGTGATGCCGGTCGGAGCACCATTCACGATGCTGGGCTGGTCGTCATTGGTGATGGTGCCGACGGCGGTTCCGCCGCCGATCTTGACGGTTCCGCCTTGCGCGTTCGTCAGCCCGATCGTGAATGCCTCGTTGCCTTCGATGTTGCCATCGCCTCTGACGCGAACCGTCACGACCTGCGTGGTCGCGGTGCCGGTAAAGTTCACCGTTCCGGTCACATCCTCGAAATCCGCCGCTGTGATCGTGCTGTTCGTGGCGATGCTCCAGGTGACGTCCGTGTCGCCCGATGCGTTTGCGCGGCTTACAACGAAGGTGAAGTCGGTGAAGCCAGAATTGCCCTCCGCGTGGGTCGCGCTCTGTGGAGCGATCGACAATTCGTTCGGGGTCGGCGGCGTGTCGCCGGGATTGAAATTGATCAGGAAGTCCTTGTAGTAGGACGTCGCACCGGGGCCGCCATTCTTGTCGGTGACCTTCAGCGTGACGGTGTAGGATTCGGGATCCGTGGCACTCGGCGTGCGCGCGAACTTCAATTTGCCGCCTTCGATCTTGAACAGGCCGCCGGCATTGCCGGCGCCGCTCGAATTGCCGTTTCCGGTCGAGTCGAACGAATAGACGAGCTGGGTGTCGCCATCCGGGTCGCTCGCCATGAGCGTGCCCACCACCGCGCCGTTCCCGACCGCGCCGTCGACGGTAGCAGTGGTGCTGCCGTCCGTGAAGCTGAGGGTTGCCGGCGCTTCGTTGACGTTGTTGACGTAGACGTTCAGCGGCACGGTCGCAGATGACAGCGCCAGCCCATCCGCCGAGACCGCCTTGACCTGAAGAACGTAGTATTTGCGCAAACCGTCGGCGGTGGTCATGAGGTTCGGATCGTCCTGGAAATCCGCCTCGTAATCGACCGCGCCGATGAGCGTGATGACGCCCGTACCGGAATCGATGGCGAATTTGCCGTCGATGTCGTCATCGAGAACGTACCGCACGCTCTCGCCCGCCAGGGTGTTGGCGTGGAGGGTCGCCACGACCGTGTTGGCGGGCGCGTTCTCGTTGACGGGGGCAACGCTGCCCACAACGGTCGGCGCCGCCGGGAACTTCACCGAGAAGGTGCCATCGTCGAACCGCAGCGACTCGATGCTTCGCAAGGTGTCGTTGCCGTCGGCCCCGTTGACGTTCACGGTACCGTCAAGGTTCACGATGATTTGGTAATCCGAGCTCTGGCCGGAGAACAGCGCGGTGTCGTGACCCTCGCCGCCGTCGATCTGGTCGTCGCCGCCGGCACCCGTGAGGATGTTATTGCCGGTATTGCCGATCAGAACATTGGCCAACCCGTTGCCGGCCCCCGCGATATTCGCCGAACCCGTCAGGATCAGGTTCTCGATATCGGCGCCCAGCGTGAAGCTCACCGAGGCGCGAACCGTGTCGTCGCCCTCGTTCGCGGCTTCCGCCACCGTGTCGCCGGCATTGTCCACGATGTAGGTGTCGCCGCCGCCGCCGCCCGAGAGCGCATCCGCGCCTGCGCCGCCATCAAGAAGATTGTCGCCGGCATTGCCGGTGACGATGTTGGCCTGTGCGTTGCCGGTGCCATTGATGGCTCCGGTGCCCGTGAGGCTGAGGTTCTCCACATCGGCTGCGAGCGTAAAGCTGATCGATGCCTGCACGGTGTCGACGCCGTCCCCGGCCATCTCGAACACCGCATCGCTTTCGTGGTCGACCACGTAGGTGTCGTTGCCTGCCCCGCCCCTGAGCTGGTCGGCGCCACCGCCCCCGTCGAGGACATTGTTGCCCGCGTTGCCGTTGATGATGTTGGCCAGAGCGTTGCCGCTGCCGTCGATGTCGCCCGCACCCGTGAGGTGGAGGTTCTCGACATTGGCCGCGAGCGTGAAGCTGACCGAGGCCTGCACCGTATCGATGCCTCCGTCTGCCACTTCCGTCACCGCATCGGCGGCGTCGTCCACCACATRGGTATCGTTGCCCGCGCCGCCGCGCAGATCGTCCGCGCCTGCGCCGCCATAGAGATAGTTATTGCCGGAATTGCCCACAATCACGTTGGCGGCGGCGTTGCCGATGCCGGAGAGGTCGGCCGATCCGGTCAGTACCAGGTTTTCGACGCTGTCCGCGAGGATATGGGAGATGGAGGATTCGACCGTATCGGTGCCGCCATTGGCCGTTTCGGTAACCACGTCTCCCGCATCGTCGACCACATAGGTGTCGTCGTCGTCGCCCCCGGTCATCTCGTCGGCGCCGGTTCCGCCATCGAGCCGGTCGCTACCGGTGCCGCCGCTGAGGATATCGGCGCCGCCGCCGCCCGACAGCCGGTCGTCGCCGTTGCCGCCGAGCATCTGTTCGGTGCCGTCGCCGCCGAACGCGGTATCGGCGCCGTCGCCGAGATCGACGATCCCGCTGACAAAGCCGCCGCGGCCGTCATAAAGGTCGTCGCCGTCGAGGAGCGCGACTTTTCCCTGCAGCGTGCCCAGGTTGGTGATCTGCTCGACGCCCGAATCGCCCTCGATGGCGTAGTCGCCGATGATGGTGCCGCGATTTGTGACCGTAGCAACATTGGCGTCGGGGTCGAACACGTCCTGAAATGTCTTCACGGAGATGCCGATGCTCGCATTCCCGCCCAGAGCCTGGATGATCCCGTCATTGGTGATGAGGCTGTTCCGGTAAAGCAAAACGCCATGGGAGAGGCCAGTCACGGTGCCGGTATTGGTGAACCGCGTATTATCACCAAAATCGAAATCACCCTCGATTCCGACCGAGCCCACGACGGAGCCGCCATTCGTGATGCTGGCGTTGATGTAGTTGGCTAGAATGCCCTGAAGCCCGCCCTTGATCTGGCCGTTGTTGGTAACAACCCCGTTCTCGCCCGTTCAAGACCGGTCACCCCGCCTTCGACGATACCGGTTTCGCCGATGAAGGCCGTGGTGTCGCTCGTGCCGAAAGCGATTCCTTTAAGTTGGCCATAGACCGAACCGTAGATCGACGTTTGGATGTGCACGGTTGAGGGATCGCTGATTCCAATTCCATCGCTGCTCGTCGCGACAATGGATCCAGTTGCTGTGACGATCAGATGCTGATCCGTGTCGACCGACTGTTCCTGAGTTCGTGTGTCGGTAATATAATCAATGGCCATGATGGGTCCCCCGTTTTTTAAACGGTATTACATCACGGTAGATGGTCAACGACTAAACTGTTGTGACATATCGTTAGGCTCGACATCGCCGAACATGCGCTTATTTAAAATATTGAAATTGCAGGTGCTTTCTCCAGTTGGGCATTAGCGCAAGATAGCCTTGCCAAAAAGCAAGAAACGAAGACCCACAGGGGAATACAGACTGAGCGTGCGGAAAAAGTATTCATTCAATTCAAGGTTGTCGCAGGCGTTACGACGAGCTCAACGTGAATCGAGGCCCGTGGCCAGGTTCCCCAACTCCACATTCGCCCCGCACAGCAAGACGCCGACGCGCTCGCCCGTCGCGGGCCGGTAAGCCCCCGAGATCAACGCCGCCAGCGCCGCGGCCCCGCCCGGCTCGCTGGCGATCCGCCAGTCGCGCCAGAGGGTGGCCTGGGCGTCCCGGATCGCCGCGTCGGTGACCAAGGCCACGTGATCGACGCTGTCGCAGCAGATCGAATAGACGAGGTCGCCAACATTGCGGGCGCCGAGCGAATCCGCCGCAACCGACTCGATCTCCACATCGACCGGCTCGCCCGCCTCCATGGCGGCGTGGAGCGCGCGCGAGCCTTCGGGCTCGACACCCACCACTTTCACGCGGCCGCCCCACCAGCTGGCGACGCCGCTGATCAGGCCGCYGCCACCTACCGCCACTAGGACCGTGTCGAGGGGTGCGCCGTCCTGTTCCCATTCGAGCGCGACGGTGCCCTGGCCCGCGATGGTCGTGTCGGCGGCGAACGGGTGGGCGCGCAGCGCACCGCTCTCGGCCACATAAAGGTCGCAGGCCTCCTGCGCGTCCGCATAGCGCGCGCCGCCAATGACGATTTCGGCGCCGTGCGAGCGGATGACGGCAATTTTGGCGGGGCTTGAAATCTCCGGCACGAAAATCCGCGCCTTCACGCCGAGCATTTTGGCCGCGTACGCCACGGCGGCGCCGTGATTGCCACCGGAGGCGGCGGCGATTCCGGCATCGGGGACGGGATGCGCCAGCAACGTGTTGAAGGCGCCGCGCGCCTTGAACGAACCCGCATGCTGCAGAAATTCGAGCTTGAGGCTCACGGGCCCGTCATGGCCGAAGGCCGTCGGCAGAGTCCAGACCGGCGTGCGCCGGATATGCGGCGCGATGCGCGAATGAGCCTGTTCGATGTCGGTACGGGTGATGAGCATGACAAGCCGTTCGGAACATGAGGACGCGCATCTCTAACGCGGCATGGCGCGGGGGCCAAGCCCGCGCCATGCTCGGTGGGGCGTGGCGCGCAGAGTGGCCGACACGGCCCTGCACCAAGCTTGCCCCGCGCGATGCGTCTCGCAATACGGCCATATCAGTGGAGTCGTCCGATGAAACCGGCTGCGTCGAGTCCAATGTCGCCAGCGGCCACCAAGCCATGGAGTCCCTGCTCTGGGGACAGTCTCTCAACGGCACGAAGGCGGTTGCCCGCCCGCGTCCGGCCAGCGACTACTCGCTCGAGAATCGCGCGCACGCGAATTGCGAGCGACGCCCCACCTATCTGAAAGCCGCCACCGATCTTGGCGAGCTTGACCGTTGGGTGTGGGACAACCACGTCCGACGCCTGTGACGGCCAAGCTTGGCCGCGAAGCGCATGCCACAACTATGTGGGTACCCCTTTCGTGCACACGACGCCGGGATATGCTATCGACCATTCGTTGGCCGTCCTGTCGGCGAGCGTTCCGAGAGCCCGACCCATGAGTGCGACGACCTTCAGATCATTTCTCGCCGATCCTCGCGCGACGATAAGGCGGCGCTTCGGATCGTTGCGCCGGAAACCTGCGACGCGCTCGTCCATGCTGCCGGTTGCCGTGGTGGGCATTACGCTTCTGACCATCGCCGCGACCATCGCGGGCTTCCTCTACAATACCGGCACCCAGCGCGCACTTCTGGCCATCCGCGCCGAGAACCGGGAAGTCCGTATCGTGCAGCTCGCTCTCCTCGACATCGAATCGGGCGCGCGCGGCTTCGTTCTCTCCGGCCGCATGGATTATCTGCAGCCCTATATGGGCGGGCTCGAAGTGCTGGAAGTCTACAAGCCGACCCTTGCCGTCCTCGACCGGTTCGTGGAGGAGAGCACGCAGAGCGCACCGGGAACGAGAACGTTCTCGGCGCTGCTGGCGCATCTGCGCACCGAGGTCGGCCGCATGATTGAACTTGCTCATAGCGGCGGAATCGATCTCGCGGGCCAACGGGCGCGGCTCGATAACACCAAGGCCACGATGGACACGCTGCGCCAGTACATCGTGCAGTTTCTGACGATCCAGACAGCGGCCGCGAACAAGGCCGAGGACAGTCTGGCGCTTCTCACGCAATGGCTGCTGGTGCTGCAGATCGTCAGTGGAAGCACGGTCCTCGGGGCGTTGATCCTGGCGTTCACCGGTATGTCCAAACAGGCGCGCGCGCGCGCCGTCGCGGTGACCGAGGCGGTGCAAAGCCGCGAGCAGGTGGAGCATCTGTTCGGCATGGCCGACATGCTGCAGAGCGCAACCGGCTATGAGGATGCGAACGGCGTGCTGCGCGCCACCGCGCAGCGACTCCTGCCGGGTCTCGGCGGTGCGCTCTACATTTTCAACAATTCGCGGGACCGCCTCGATCTTTCCACCGCATGGGGCGCGGACGACACGGACCCGTCGGTCGCGCAGGTGATCTCGCCTTCGCAATGCTGGGCCCTCAAGCGCGGCAAGGCCCATGTCAATCTCGGCACGTCCGGCGCGCTCCGGTGCGGCCATGCGATCGAGGGAAAGAGCGCGCTCGAAATCCCCATGATGGCGCGCGGCGAGTTGTACGGCCTCCTGCAAATTTTCAGCAGCGACCCGACGGGCGCCTCTCTCGAATCCGTGAAGCCCCTGGCGATGGCGCTGGCGGACAGCATGTCGCTGGCCCTGTCGAGCATCGCGCTGCGCGAGCGCCTCCGCAATCAGGCCCTGCGCGATCCGCTGACCGGACTCTACAACCGGCGTTTCATGGAAGAGGTGCTCGAAAGCTTCACGGTCCAGGCGGAGAGACGCAAGGCGCCGATTTCCGCCATCATGATCGATCTCGATCATTTCAAGCAGCTCAACGATCAGCACGGTCACGCGGCGGGCGATGCCGTGCTGCGGGACGTGGCCGGCGTGATCATGGCAGCGCTTCGAAAAACCGACATCGCGTGCCGGTATGGCGGCGAGGAATTGATCGTCCTTCTGCCTGACAGCGATCTCGATATGGCGGTGGCGAAAGCGGAGGCGATTCGCATCAAGATCGCCGACCTGTCGTCAGTGGAGGGGGTCACGGTGAGCGCCTCGATGGGCGTGGCGTCGATCCCCGAAACCTCCGCGGGGGCGGCGGAACTCACCGCCATGGCGGATGCGGCGCTCTACAAGGCCAAGCAGAGCGGCCGCAACAAGGTGATGAGTGCCCCTATGCGGCGGCAGAGCGTCGGGCGCCTCGCCGAGATCCGCTAGATCGTCTGTGGTCTCGTGAGGCGCTCCTGTCCCGACCGAGCCGGAACAGGAATTCTCGAACGCGCCGTTCCCTCAGACCGTTGCCGGCACGGGTCCCGCGCGCCAGGCCACGAGGTGCCTGACGACGATCGGGATGATCAGCAACCCGCCCAGCAGCGTCGAATAGAGCTCCGGCGCGATCAGCAGCAGCGCCGCGACGATCAGCACGATCCGCTCCCAGCCGCGCGTCGCCACGAGGAACCAGCCCGACAGGGAGGCGCTGAGACACGTGATGCCGAGGGCGCAGCCGACGAATGCCAGGGTAAAATTCGCCCAGGTGAAATCCGACGTCACCAGCAGCAGCGACGGCGAGAAGACGAAGACGAACGGGACAAGCACTTTGCCAAGGCCGAGACGGAAGGCCGTGTTGCCGGTCTTGAACGGATCCGCGCCCGCCATGCCGGCGGCGGCGTAGGCCGCCAGCGCCACCGGCGGCGTGATGTCAGCCAGCACGCCGTAATAGAAGACGAAGAAATGCGCCACGATGGGCTCGACGCCGAGCAGCACGAGAGCCGGCGCGGCGATCGTCACCATGATGATGTAGTTCGCCGTCGTTGGAATGCCGCAACCCATCAGGATGCAGACGGCGCCCGTCATCACGAGGGTGAACAGCAACGTGAGGGTCGTGGGCGCTGCAAACCAGGTCGGCAGGATCGCGCCCACGAGGTCCGCGAGGTTGGCGGCCGTCGACGTGACGATGAAGGACAGCTTGAAGCCGACGCCCGTGAGGGTCACCACTCCGACCACGATGCCGACCGTTGCGGCGGCGGCACCGACCGCGAGCGCATATTTCGCGCCGTCGCGCAAACCCTCGAAGACCTCCCCGATGGACATGCGTCGGCGCGGGTTCAACAGACCCACCGCGATGCAGAGCGTGATGCCCCAGAACGCCGCCAGATAGGGCGTATACCCAGCCACCAGAATGCCGATCAGGGCGATGAGCGGAATGACGGTTGGCCAGTCGCGCCGCCAGGCTTCTTTCAGGTCCGGCATCTCGTCCGGGCGCAGGCCGCGCAGCCCGTTGCGCTTGGCCTCGAAATGGACCTGCATGAACACGCCGAAGAAGTGCATGAAGGCCGGGACGATGGCGGCCAGGATGATGGTGCTGTAGGGCAGGCCCAGGAACTCGATCATCAGGAAGGCGGCGGCGCCCATGATGGGCGGCGTGATCTGACCGCCGGTGGAGGCGGTCGATTCGACCGCGGCCGCGAAATGCTTCTTGTAGCCGAGGCGGATCATCGCCGGAATCGTCAGCGAGCCGACCGTGACGGTGTTGGCGACGGACGAACCGGAGATCATGCCGAACAGCGCCGAGCCGAAGATCGACACCTTGGCGGGGCCGCCCGAATACCGGCCCGCCACCCAGGCGGCGTTGTCGAGGAAAAGCTGTCCGAGTCCCATTCGGGTTGCGAAGACTCCGAACAGGACGAAATGGAACACATAAGTTGCCACCACGCCGAGCGCGATGCCGTAGATGCCCTGGCTCGTCAGATAAAGGTGATCGATCAACTGCGAATACGTGGCGCCGGGATGCACGAGGATGCCCGGCATCGATTGGCCGTAGATCGCGTAGGCCATGAACAGGATGGCGATGATCGGCAACGGCCAGCCCACTGACCGGCGGGTCGCCTCGAGCAGCACGACGATCAGCAGTCCGCCGAGGATCACGTCCGTGCGGGTGGGATTACCGACCCGGAACGCCAGATCGTCCAACGGAATGAGCGGCACATGGCAGACCGCGATGACGGCGCCGATCGCGAGCGCCCAATCGATCACCGAAATGCCGAGGGGCCGCAGAAGCGTGGATTTCGTCGGCTGGTCGTAACCGCGCTTGGAAAACGGGAAGACCAGGAACACGAGCCCGAGGACGAACGACAGATGGATTCCGCGATGGATCATCTCGGGCAGCAGGCCGAAGCCCGCCGTGTAGTAATGGAACAGGGACAACACCACGAGGAGCCCGCCCACCAGCTTCGCGGCGAGCGGCGCCAGCGGCCGGAAACGGATTTCGGAATCGAACTTTTCTTCGAGTTCCCGGGCTTTCGCCTCGTCGAGTTCCATTGTGGACATGAAACGTCCCCTTACGCGTCTGCGCGCGTCTTCACGTGATGATGAACGGTGAGAAAGAGAGACAGGGAGGCGACGAGCGCGCCTCCCTGATCGGCGCTTACTTCAGGACGCCGGCTTCGCGGTAGAACTTTTCCGCGCCCGGATGCAGCGGAATGCCGAGACCGCTGGTAGCGTTCTGCAGCGTGATCAGCTTGCCCTTCGCGTGGCCGGCATCGAGCAGCTTGCGCGAATCGGCGTTCCAGACCGACTTGACGATCTTGTAGACCAGATCTTCGGGCTGCTTGGCGCTGGTCACCCACTGGGCATTGACCGAGATGGTCGGCGTCTCGCCGACGCCCTGGTACACACCGGTTGGCACCGTGTCCTTGGCGAAGAACTTGTACTCGCCCAGCAGCTTCTCGACCGGCGCGCCGTTGATCGGCACGAGTTCGATGCCCGACGAGGTGGCGAGTTCGGAGATGGCTCCGGTCGGATAGCCGCCGACGAAGAAATAGGCGTCGAGCGCGCCATCGCGGAGGCGATCGCCGGCCGGGCCGGGTTTCAGGTATTCGGCGTGGACGTCCTTTTCGGTGAGCCCGAAAGCGGTCAGCACGAGGCGCGCATCCACCAGCGTTCCGGAGCCGGGCTCGTCCAGCGACACGCGCTTGCCCTTGAGATCGGCCACCGACTTGATGTTGGCGCCCTTGCGCGCAACCAGATGGATGGTCTCCGGGTAGAGGGTGGCAATCAGCCGAAGATCCTCGACCTTGCCCTTGCCTTCATAGAGGCCCGTGCCGGTGTAGGCCCAAAAGGCCACGTCAGACTGCGTGAAGCCGGATTCCGACGAGCCGCCCTGGACCGCGTTGATGTTGGCGACCGAACCGTTCGACGCGACCGCCGTCGAGACGAGCCCGGGCACGCCCTTGCCTTCGGAACCCGAAATCGCATTGGCGATCAGGCCGCCGATGGGGAAGTAGGTGCCGGCGGTGCCGCCCGTTCCGATGCGGAAGAAGGTGGGGGCCTGCGCGGCGGCGACGCCTGCGAATGTCAGGCCCAAGACCGCTGTCGCGCCCAATACCCAGCGCCGAGCGACGTGATTCGTCATGATTTTTCCTCTCTGGACGTGTGGCACATGCCACCTGATCGTAAGATCGCCAGAGAGTGCATATGTGCGACCGGCTTTCAAGGCGACTTATTTCTTAAGGCACCCGCATCGCCGGTGGAACCCCCGCTCAGACGATGAAGAAATCCTTGTAGGTCATCTTCAGATGCTTCTTCAGCACCGCGATCTCGACCGCCTTGGCGCCTCCCGTGCCGTCTGAATCGTAATACAGGATGCCGGTCTTGCCGTTGTAGAACACGTGATCGTTCGAATCTTTCGCGTGGTCGCCGAGCGTGAAGTAATTTTTGCTGAGCTTGCCGGGTTTCGTCTCGCTTCCCTTGCCGATCTTCTTAAAGACCGCATCGTCGAGCGCGATCGAATCGTACTTGACGCTGTAATCCGCGATCCTGTCGAGATTGGTTTTCTTGTTCGGCCTGGTGTTGAACACGAAGGTGTCGGAGCCGGCACCCCCCGACATCCTGTCGTTCTCCGCGCCCCCATAAAGACGGTCGTTGCCGCTGTCGCCGAACAGATAATCAATGCCGCGCCCGCCATAGAGCTTGTCGTTTCCGACATTGCCGTACAATCGGTCATTGCCGCCAAGCCCGTCGAGACGGTCGGGCCCGCTTCCGCCCATGAGGATATTGGCGAAGGCATTGCCCGAAAGGTTGACCCCATTTCCGCCGGTAATGATCAAGGCGTCGATTCCGGAATCGGCCGCGAGCGTATAATTCACGCTGGCATAGACCGTGTCGTAGCCACTCGAATCGAACACGATGTCGAAGGCGTCATCAACGAAATAGACGTCGTCCCCCGTCCCGCCGCGCATGAGGTCCGCGCCCGCGCCGCCGTCGAGATAGTCATTGCCGTCCTGGCCGTCGAGCGTGTCGTTGCCGGCGGCTCCCTGGAGCGCGTCGTTTCCGGCCCCACCGCTCAACTGGTTGTTGCCCTGATCGCCGGAGAGCACGTCAGCGCCGGCGCTGCCGATCAGGTTCTCGATGGACACTAAGGTGTCGCCGCTGGCCTCCCCGCCCGATGCGCTGCCACTCTGCAGGTCGATCGCCACGGCCGCCGAGGCCGCATAGCTCGCGGTGTCGGAGCCGTCGCCGCCATTGAGGCGGTCGCTGCCCGCCCCGCCTTCCAGCGTGTCGTTTCCGGCTTCGCCTGCGAGCCTGTCATTCCCGGCTTGCCCGCGCAGATGGTCGTTGCCCTGTCCGCCATAGATATCGTCGTCGCCGTCGCCGCCATTGGCGACGTCGTCACCCGCGAAGCCGATGATGAGATCCTTCTTGGCAAAGCCGTTCAGGGTTTCGGCACCGTCCGTCCCGCCCACACGTTCATGCGCCGCGAAAGCGTCGTGGTACATGTACTGGAGGCCGGTATTGCGCGCGATGATGTCGGAGAGAGATGTCGATTCAATTGCCGCAATGAGATCAGGCTCTTCTGCAAACCGTTGTTCGTAGTAGAAACGGTCGCCGTCGCGAACACGCTCGAACTGCATCACTGTCAGAATCGTAAACGTTACCCCAAGCTGTGATCCCGGCGCTTTTTTCTCCAGAAGACCGCCGACGAGGGAATCGAGCTTGGTGATGTCATTGTCATAGACATCGACAAGTGACCTGAGGGTCTCTGAATCAAGATTATTGTCGCTCGCGAACTCTGCGAAATTGTCATAAGTGCCGAGACCGAGGCCTTTCCGCAAGGTGTTGTAGTCACCGACACCGTGGTCCCGCCCGCGTTGGATGTCGAAGACGTTGAGGTCGATGCTGAGAGTGACTCCGGGGTTGTTGGTGCCGAACAGAAGGTTTCGGTTGCCGTCGACAATCTTGCCGTCGATTTCCTGAGTCTGGTGCGCGAGCTGCCCGCGCACCCACTCGTCGAGATTGCCGCCAGTGCGGATGGCTTTTGACGCATTGGCGAGGTTGAATGCATCGGCGAGCGTGAAAGTGCCGGCGACGCCGCCGTTTTCCTCAAGCGTGTTCAACGAATTGCTCGATTGGTCGTGACCGAACCGAAACGCGACGGTCGCCCATTCGTTGATGACCGACGGATCGACGGATGTTTTGTATCCCGTATAATCTGCAATGGCGTTCGCTCCGAGGAGTTTGGGCAGATACTCGGAATAGATCACATGCTGCCATTCGGCCTCGGTGATCGCCCGGGCGGCCTCGAACAATTGGTTCTGGTTCCAGCCTGGAAATTTCGCCGCGAGACGGTCGACCTGATAATTATGTTCGCGCAGCCATATCGTGTGTTGGGTGATGAGCGCGGCGCTCTGGTTGGTGCGGTCGTCGCCGGAGACGAGGAGCGTTATGTCTTTCGCTCCCAGCGCCGTCGTTCCTCCGTTGATTGCGAATACGTCGTCGGTGGATACTCCGGCATCAGTCGCCACGTCCTGAAAGCTCGGCAACACACCAGAGAGAGATGTGAGCAACTTGGCCGATTGGACGGTCGCACCATTCACCACGACGTTGTCGCGCAGCAGGTCCCGCATCGCGTCGCTGGTGCCGTACACCATGGACAGATCGAGAAAGCTCGTCGCGTTGGTGATCTGCTCCTGGACCCCATTGACGGGGGTCGACAACGTGCGGCCAAAGAACGGAACGCCGTCCACACCCGACACGGGCGCACCGCCACCGGCCGCCTCGGTAATGTCGTGCGTGATGAACTGGCCGAAAAACTGGAAGAACTCATTGTATTCGGCAGCATTCGGAAGGTCGACGTCAACGCCGCCCACCTGCGGCTGCGCCAGGATCGTGTTGCTGATCGCGCGCGGCGTCGGAAGCCCGTCCACCTCCATCGCCCCGGCCCCATCCGCATAGCTGTTGTCCGAGACACGGACGTAGAGACCGGGCCTGCCGAGGCCGGCAGCGTTGTTGCCGGTTCCGTCGGAATTGCGGGCTTCGAGGTCCTCGAGGGAGGCGGGAAGAATGCCGGAACTCATGTGCAACTCCGTGTGCGCGACAGGAGGGAGGCACAGGTCTGGGGCGACAATCTTCAGACGCGGGGACGCATACTGGAAATTGTACGACGCCAAGGCTGTGCGCCTCAGCGGAGAAAAGTTTCTTCGCTTACGGCCGTCATCCTTCTCCCTTCCCGATGGGCTGACAACGTTCCTGAAGTATTACTGCGTTAGCGAATGGATCGCCGGAACCGGCCGGAACGTACTCATGAATGAGTAGGAGCGCGGGGGCTGCTGAAGCCTCACCGGCCCAGAAGGATATCGCGCAGGGCGACCGCGTTATTGCGCTTTTCTTCGCGGGCCGCGAAGACGAGCGTGATTTTCCGCTCTCTGGCGAGTTCGCGCAGGTTTTTCAGCTGCGCCTCGCTCTCCTGAAGCTCCTCCGCATAGGCTCGACGGAAGGCGTCCCATTTTTCGGGATCGTGCCCGAATCGCTTGCGCAGCGCCGTGCTGGGAGAGAGATCCTTGGCCCAATGATCGATCGCCGCTTCGTCCTTCGTCACGCCCCGGGGCCACAACCGGTCGACGAGGATGCGCGCGCCGTCCTCCGGCGAGGGGGGCTCGTAGGCCCGTTTCAGCCTGATATTGTCCGCCGGCACTGTCTTGCCCATGAAATCCCCGCCCATGAGTCCCGCCCGGTGTTCGGTCCACTCGCGACTGTGCCCTAAATGGCCGCGCGGTCAATCGTCGGCGATGTTCTCACGTAGCCGCGAAAACCTCCTCATAGGCGAAGAGCGCAAAGCTCCCGCCCGTATGCCAGAACAGAACCCGGTCGGCCGGCGTCAATCGGCCTTCGGCGACCATTGCCATGAGGCCCGCCATCGCCTTGCCGGTATAGACCGGATCGAGAAGCAGGCCCTCGCGTCGCGCAACCATCCGAACCGCGTCCGCCATCGCGGAGGTCGGAAGGCCGTAACCTTCGCCGACAAACCGGTCGTCAATGGAGATTTCGGGAACCGCACGGTCGAGGCCAAGAAGCGCGAAGGTGTCGCGGGTGAGGTCGGCGACCCTGCCGATTGCCTCCTCGCGCCGCCGGCTGACACTGACGCCCACGACCTCGGTGGATGCACCCCGGATGGAAAGCCCGGCGACCAGGCCCGCATGGGTGCCGCCGCTGCCGGTCGCCAGCACCACATGGCTGAACCCGATTCCCGCGTCCGCCGCCTGGTCGAGCATCTCGCCGGCAGCATCCACATAAGCTTGAGCCCCGATGGCATTCGAACCGCCCACCGGAATCGCATAGGGTCGCCTTCCGTCCTGAGTGCACTCCTCGGCGATCTCAGCCATGGCAACCAGCGGATCCACCTCCCCGCCGACAAGCCGGATTTCGGCGCCGAAGAGGCGGTCGAGGAGAACGTTGCCGCCGCGATGATAAAGCTCGCCTTGCCCGGGCACCGAATCGGTGAGAAGCAGGATGCAGCGCAGCCCGAGCCTCGCGGCGGCGGCCGCCGTCTGCCGCGCGTGGTTCGATTGGATGCCGCCCGCGGTGATGATCGTGTCGGCGCGCTGCATCATGGCGTCGTGCATGAGGTATTCGAGCTTGCGCGCCTTGTTGCCGCCGCCCGCGAGGCCGGTGCAATCGTCGCGCTTGACCCAGATTTCCGGGCCGCCGAGAGACGTGCTCAGAACCGTCAGGGGCTCGAGCGGCGTCGGCAGATGCGCCAGCCCGATTCTGTCTCCCGTGGCATCCCTCACGGCCGGCGCTCCCGCACGAAGTCCGCAGCCTGGTAGGCCCAATAGGTGAGTTGAGCCGCCGCGGTGCCGAACACGCCGCCGTTCCACGGCAGGCCGAAGGCGGAAAACTGCCGGAAGCGATCGCTCTCGCCCTTGATCGCCTCCGCCACCACGGTGCCGCCGATCGCCGTCGTGTTCATGCCGTGGCCGCCGAAGGCGGTGCAGTACCAGAGGCCGGGCTTGTATTGCCCGATCTGCGGCATCAGGTGGCGCGCATAGGACATCAGCCCCGACCATGCGATCTCGACCTTGAGGTCGGAGAGCTGCGGATAGGTCGTGACCATCTCGTGGCGAAGCAATTGGGCGATGTCACGGGGGTCCGTGGTGCGCGTGGTGATGCGCCCGCCCCAGAGCAGACGCGACCCGCCTTCCACGAGCCGGTAATAATCGCTCGCGCGGCGGTCGTCGCCGATTCCTGCCTTGGTGCGGATGGCGCTCGCGATCAGCTCGGGGGCGGCCTCCGTCAGAAGCACGTAGGTGCTGATCGGCAGATAGGCTCGGCGAAGGGGCGAAAAGACGTTCCCCGTATAGCCGCCTGTGGTGAACAGCACGTTCTCCGCATCGACGGTCGCGCCCGCCGTGCGGAGGCGCTTTCGTTTAGCGTCGAAATCGCCCGAGACGACCGGCGACCCTTCGCAGATCCGGCCGCCGAGGCGGACGATCTCGCGGGCCAGCGCGCGGGCGTAGTTCAATGGGTGGAAGTGGAACGAATCCTCCTCCAGCAGCGCCGCGTGGTATTTCGGTGATTGGAGAACCGCGCGCGTCTCCTCCTTGGGCAGATAGCGCAGCTTGCGGCCGAACTTCTCCTGTTGGAGATCGCGAAAGGCCCTCAGGCCGGCGCCGCCGTCGTAGCGCACGACCCGCATGATGCCCGAGGTCGGCTGGGCCTCGTCGATGGAGAGGTTCTCGATGTTGCGCCTCACGATCTCCATGCCCTCGATGGACAGGCGATAGAGATCTTCGGCCTGCGCTTGCCCGACCTTGCGCTCGATGGCTGATAGAGAGGTCGCATAGCCCGGCGTGACGAAGCCGCCGTTTCGGCCCGACGCCCCCCAGGCCACGCGTTGCGCCTCCAGCACCACCACCGACCGGCCGCTTCGCACCAGTTCGAGGGCGGCCGTCAACCCCGCGAGACCCCCGCCGACGATGCAGATGTCGGTCGAGATCGACCCCTCGGCGGGCGGATAGGTCTCGGAGGATGCCAGCGTGCGGCTGTAGTAGGAATCGACATACGAACGGGACATGCGATCTCGCGCCAAAGATACTCGGTGTTGGAAGCTTTAGGCGAAGTTCGGCCCTGCGCCAATCGATTGCCGCCGCGCTCCGTATCGGGCCAGAGGCGGCCTGCTTGACTTGCCGATGCGCAAAGACCAGTCTGCGGTCCCGCTTGCCGCCGGGTCGTAGGCAGGTTCTGTTATTGCGCGGTTCCATCTTGACTGCTGTTCCATCTCCAGGCCGGTCGTTCCTGAAAATGCATGGCCTGGGCAACGATTTCGTCATCGTCGACGGCCGCGCGGACGCGTTTTCGCCGTCGGGCGATTTCATCCGCTGGGTCTGCGACCGTCATGTGGGCGTGGGCGGCGACCAGCTTCTCGTCATCGAGCCTCCGACGGCCCCTGAGGCGGTGGCGCGGATGCGCATCTACAACGTGGACGGTAGCGAAGCGCAGACCTGCCTCAACGCGACGCGCTGCGTGTCGTCGATGCTCCTGGGCGAAAGCCGCTCCGACTCGATCCTTCTCGAAACCCTCGGCGGCCTGATCCACGCCAGCGTCGCCGGCGCCGGCGAGGTTTCGCTTCGGCTTCCGGCACCGCGCTGGGACTGGGCGAGCATTCCGCTCGCCTCCCCGGCCGACACCCTCGCGCTCGACCTTGCGTCGGGACCGCTGAGGGCACCGAGCGCCGTCAACCTCGGCAATCCGCATCTCGTCTGTTTCGTCGAGGATCGCGACGCCGTCGACGTGCCGCGTCATGCCTCCGTCCTGCAGAACGATCCCCTGTTGCCGGAGGGCGCCAATGTGGGCGTTGCCCAGATGGCGGCTCCCGACCGGCTCCGCCTCGTGGTGTGGGAACGCCCCGGCATCCTGACGCAAGCCTGCGGCAGCGGCGCCTGCGCGGCGGTCCTGGTCGCGCGGCGACGAGGCCTGACCGACGCAAGCTGCGCCACCGTCGAGATGCCCGGCGGTCTGCTTCGGGTCGAGATCCACGATGACGAGAGCATCACGCTCACCGGGCCTGTCGCGGTGGCGTTCTCGGGCAATTTTCCCGCCAATCGGAAGGTGTCGTGATGACGGCTAATCCCATCGTGGTGGTGGACAAGATCTCCAAAACTTTCCCGTCCGCGGATGGGCGCGGGTCTCATCTCGCCCTCGACGAGGTTTCTCTCACCATCGAGCCCGGGCAGGTCCTCGTCATCATCGGCCCCTCCGGCTCCGGCAAGAGCACGCTGCTGCGCACGCTGAACGCGCTGGAAAAGTTCGATTCCGGCAACATCGTCGTCAACGGCGTGGCGCTCGGCGACAAGCGCACCAATCTCGACCGGATGCGGGCCGAGATCGGCATGGTGTTCCAGCACTTCAATCTGTTTCAGCACAAGACGGCGCTCGAGAACGTCGTGCTGCCGCAGGTGGTCGTGCGCGGGCGGCCCCGCGGCGAGGCGCTGGCGCGGGCCCGCGACCTGCTCGACAAAGTCGGCATCGCCGACCGGGCCAACCATTATCCAAGCCAGCTTTCCGGTGGCCAGCAGCAGCGCGTGGCGATTGCGCGCGCGCTCGCCATGGACCCCAAGATCATGCTGTTCGATGAGGCCACCTCCGCGCTCGATCCCGAGATGGTGGGCGGCATTCTCGACCTCATGCGCAAACTCGCCCGCGACGGCATGACGATGGCGGTGGTCACCCACGAGATGGGCTTTGCCCGCGAAGTGGCGGACCGCATCATCTTCATGGATCAGGGCCGGATCGTCGAGGAGGGTGAACCGGGCGCCTTCTTCGCCTCCCCGTCGCACGAGAGGACCCGGGCCTTTCTCGACCAGATTCTCTGACGCTCGAAACGCGCCGCGGGAACGCCTATCAACCAACCAGAGGGAACACCAATGAAGAGACTTCGCAATGCCATCATGGCCGCCGTCACGGCGTGCATGGGCTTCGTCGGCGTCGCGCATGCCGACGAGATGGACGAGATTCTCAAGCGCGGCGAATTGCGCGTCGCCGTGCAGTCGCAGGGCGCACCCGTGAGCTTCGTCAACAAGAAGGGGGAACGGACAGGTCTTGCGGTCGAACTCGCCAAGATGATGGCGACCGACCTTGGCGTGAAGATCGTGTTCCAGGACTACGATTTCAAAGGCCTGATCCCGGCGCTCCTGTCCGGCAAGGTCGACCTGATCGCCGCCGACATGACCCCGACGCCGCAGCGCGCCGCGCAGCTGCTGTTCTCGCGTCCGATGTTCTACCAGGAGACGGTCGCGGTCGCTCTCAAGGATGCGCCCTACAAGGCCTGGGAAGACCTCAACAAGGAAGGCCTCAACATCGGCGCCACCCAGGCGAGCTCCTATGGCGAGGCGATCAAGAAGTTCATGCCGAGGGCGACCCTCAAGGAATTCGCCGGCGGTACGGCCGCAGTCACGCAGGCGCTGTCGGGCGGCCGTCTCGACGCGGCGGTCTCGGACCTCGGCAACGTGTCGAACTTCGTGCGTGAGTTCGGAAACCTGAAGATCCTCGACGGCATCATCACCCGCGAGCCGCTCTCCTTCGCGGTTCAGGCAAACGCCTTCCACCTGAAGATGTGGCTCGACAACTACGTGGAGCTGGTCACGGCGGATCGCCGGCTGGAGAAGCAGGTGAATTACTGGTGGAATTCCACCGATTGGGAAAAAGACCACAAGTAATCCCGATCAACCCCTTGGAGCCGGCCTTCGGGCCGGCTCTCTTCTGTGAATGCAGGCGATCGGGCTGGCATGTATTGGCTTCTCGACTTTTATAATTACCGGATTGTCGCCCAATATCTCGACCGTTTCGCGGTCGGTCTTGGCAACACGCTGACGGCCGCCGGAATCAGTCTCGTTCTGTCGGTGATCTTCGGTACGTTCATCGCCGTGGCGCTGCTCTCGGGACGCCAAGCGCTCTACCGTCCCATCGCGGCCTATGTGGCGTTCATCCGCGCGACGCCGCTTCTGGTGCAGATCTACCTCGTCTATTACGGCCTTCCCGCGCTCCTGCCGGTCGCCAAGACCTGGAGCGACATGTATTTCGGCATCGCCGCGCTGGTGCTCAACAGCGCGCCCTATATGGGCGAGATCATCCGCGCTGGTATCGAATCGGTTCCGCGCGGACAGATCGAAGGCGCGAAGGCGGTGGGCATGACCTATAACGAGCGGCTTCGCCACATCGTGCTGCCGCAGGCTTTCGCCAACACGCTGCCGCCGCTCATCGGACAGACGGCGGTGCTGATCAAGGACACGTCGCTGTTGTCCATCATCACCGTGTTCGAGTTCACGAGCGCCGGGATTTTGCTCAACAGCGAACGCGTCAGGCCCAACGAGAGCTTCATCACCATCGCGCTCGGATATCTGGCGATCTACGGGGTCATCCTGCTGCTCGCCCGGATGGTCAAGCGACGGCTGGCCGGTCCGGCCTGGAACGCACAGGGCTGATGCCATGATCGAACGCTACTGGTCCATCACCACCGCGCTGTTCCCCTTCCTGTGGAAGGGCTTCGTCGAGACGCTCTACATCTCGCTCGTGGCCATCGTGGCCGGGTCGCTGATCGGCTTCCTGATCGGAATCGTGCGCAGCCAGCGCGTGCCGGTGCTCAGCGGCGTGTTCGGCCTCTACATTCATGCCCTGCGCGGGACGCCGTTTCTGGTGCAACTCTACCTGTTCTATTTCGTGCTGCCGAATACCGGCATCTCCTGGCTGAGCTGGGATTCGGTGACGGCCGCGTTCGTCGCCCTGTCGGTCTACACGTCGAGCTACGTTGCGGAGATCGTCAAGGCCGCCATCGAGGCCGTGCCGCGCGGCCAATCCGAAGCCGCGACAGCGCTCGGGATGACGAGGCTCGAACGTCTCTGGTACGTGGTCCTGCCGCAGGCTTTAAAACTCACGGTGCCGCCCATGAGCGGCGTCTATGTGATGATCATCAAGAGCACGGCGATCCTGTCGGTGATCGGCATCTCGGAACTGACGCGCCAGGGCGAAATCTCAATCCTGCGCTTCCCCCGCGACGTGCTGTTCATCTACGGGCTGATCGCCGCCATGTATTTCGTCTATTGCTATCCGGTGCTCCGGTTCGCCCGCTGGGCCGAGCGTCGCGTCGGCGGGGCGAAGATCGTCGATCTGGACTGATGGTGCCGGACAGGTTTCCCCGGATCGATCTCGTGGGCGTCCCGACGCCGCTCGAGCCCATGCGCCGCATCGGAGCGCTGACCGGTCATCCGCTGCTCTTCGTCAAGCGGGACGATTGCATGCCGCTCGCGTTCGGCGGCAACAAGGTCAGGAGCCTCGAATACTGGCTCGGCGAGGCGCTTGCCCGCGACAGCGATATGCTGGTGATCGCGGGTGGGCTTGCCTCCAACCAATGCCGGCTGACCGCGGCGGCAGCGGCAAAGATCGGCCTCGAGGTGCAGGTGCTCTATGCGGGCGACGCGTCGCTGCCCTTGCGCGGAAATGCATTGCTGACGCAGCGCCTGGGCGCCGAGATCCGCAGGCTCGGCCCGGTGAGCGAAGCGCAGCGCGGAGCCCTCGCGCGGCAGGCTGTCGCCGATCTCGAGAAAGCCGGGCGACGCCCCTACCTCGTGGGCGATCCGCTGGTCGGGGCGCTGGGCTATGTGCGCGCCGCGCAGGAACTGGCCGAACAGGCCTTCGCGATGGGCTGCGATCTCCACCATATCATCCTTCCGGGATCGATGGGCGTCACCGAGGCCGGCATGATCTTCGGGGCCGCCTGCCTGAACCTGCCGTGGACCTTTCATCTGATCAGCGTCGAGTACGATGCCGCGACTTTGCGCCAGCGCCTCGACCGGATCCTCGGCGCACTGGCCGGAGCGCTCGGACAACAGCCCGCGGGCCTCTCCGATCGCCTGCGCATCGACGTGGCGCAACTGGGCGAAGGCTACGGTATTCCCACCGAGGCGTCCGTCGCGGCGGCGTCCCTGCTCGCCCGGCACGAGGCGCTGATGCTGGAACAGATCTATGTGGCGAAGACCTTCGCGGGGTTGCTCGATGGCATCGCCGGCGGGGCCCTTCCGCCCGACGAGGCCGCGTGCATCCTCCATACGGGCGGCACGCCGTCGATTTTCGGAGAAGGGTGACTTCTCCCCGCACGAGATGCCGTTACGGCATGACTGCTTGACAACACGGCTCTGCAACCGGTTACATAGGTCTTCCGTTGCGGGAGGCACAGGCCTTGACCACGCCGAAGGACAGGATGCCGACGATCACCGAGGTGGCAGCCGCCGCCGGCGTGTCGCGCGCGACCGTCTCGCGGACCTTCAGCCGGCCGGAGCTTCTCACGCCTGAAACCACCGAACGAGTGCGCGCGGTCGCGTCGAGGCTCGGCTATGTCCCCAACCAGGTCGCCCGGGCCCTGAGCACCGGGCGCGCCGGCAACATCGCGCTGATCGTTCCCGACATCGCCAATCCGTTCTTTCCGCCTCTGATCCGCGCCGCGCAGGCGAGCGCCGACGAGGCGGGCTTCGCGGTCTTCCTCGGCGATTCCGACGAAAAACCGGAGCGGGAGGACGTTCTCCTCACCAAGATCGCCGCGCAGGTGGACGGCTTCATCCTCGCGTCTCCGCGTCTCGACGAGCAACGCATCCGCGCCCATGCGGCGCGCCGCCCGCTGATCCTCATCAACCGCGATATCGACGGGTTGCCGCGGATTCTCATGGATGTGGAAGCGGGTATCGCGCAGGCCATCGCCCATCTGACCGATCTCGGGCACCGCCGCATCGCCTATGTGAGCGGGCCGCCCGCCTCCTGGGCCAACCAGCAGCGCCAGAAGGCGGCGGTGAAAGCCGCGAAGGCGCAGGACCTCACGCTTGTGGCCGTGCCGGCCCTTCACCCGACCTATCAGGGCGGACAGAATGCGACGGATGAATTGCTGCGGGCCGACGTCACTGCGACGGTGGCGTTCGACGACCTGGTGGCGCAAGGCATCATGGCGGGGCTTGCCGATCGCGGTCTCCAGGTGCCGCGCGACATGAGCGTCGTCGGGTTCGACGATGTGCTGGCGGAAAGAACCTATCCGCCCCTGACGACGGTCGCGGCCCATTGCGCCGAATCGGGTACGCAGGCCGTCGCCCTGTTGTGCCAAATTCTCCAGGGCGGCCGCGCCGAGACGGAGCGGGTGATCATCTCGACCGAACTGGTGGTTCGCGCCACCACCGCCCCACCCCGAAAACCTTCGAGGCGCACGGACGCGGGAGCAAAACCGCTCGCGGCAGCCTCGTGAACACGAAAACTCAGCGAGAAATGCAGGACATGATGGACATTCGGCTTTTCACCACCAAGACGGAGCTCGGCAAAGCTGCCGCCGCGACCGGCGCGGACGCGATCCGCGCGGCGATCGACACCAGGGGACACGCCAATGTCGTGATCGCCACGGGCGCAAGCCAGTTCGAGATTCTCGAAGCGCTCGTTGCCGACCGGAGCATCGATTGGTCGAAGGTCACGGGCTTTCATCTGGACGAATATATCGGGATGCCCGACACCCATCCGGCAAGCTTCCGGCGTTACCTCCGCGAGCGTTTCACCTCCAAACTCCCGACGCTCGGCGCGTTCCATTTCATCGATGGCGACGCCGCCGATCTCGACGCGGAGCTCAAGCGCGTGTCGGATGCCATCAAGGCCCATCCCATCGACGTCACCTTCGCGGGAATCGGCGAGAACGGGCATCTCGCGTTCAACGACCCGCCGGCCGATTTCGACACCGAGGAGCCCTACATCGTCGTGTCGCTCGACGAGAAATGCCGTCGCCAGCAATTCGGCGAAGGCTGGTTTCCGACCTTCGAGGATGTGCCGCAGACCGCGATTTCCATGAGCGTCCGCCAGATCATGAAGAGCAAGCTTCTGGTGCTGTCGGTCCCCGATGCGCGCAAGGCCGAGGCGGTGCGCGAGGCGCTCGAAGGCCCGGTCACCAACGCCTGCCCGGCCTCCATCGTCCAGCAGCATCCGGCCTGCCGCATCTTCCTCGACACGGATTCGGCGGGAAAGCTTTCGCAAGCCTTTCGCGCCCGCATCACCCAGCAGTGACAACGCCCGAGAACCACCAGAGATTTTTCAACACCGGAGGAGTGAGTCGATGAATGTCCAGTTCAAGCCTCGTTACGGCGGCATCGCGAGTTTCGCGGTCGCGGCCGCGTTCGCGACCGGAAGTCTCGCGCAGACCGCGCCGGCGAAGCCCGCTGCTCCGGTGACGATCAGCGTCATCGACGTGGCAGGCGATCTTCAGATCAGCCAGCCGGCGATCGAGAAGTTCAGGAAGGATCACCCGGAACTCGTCAGCCGCTTCGTCTTCACCAAGGCGACGGCGCCGGAACTCGCCGCGAAGCTGAAAGCCCAGCAGGACGCCGGCCGCGTCGATATCGACTTCGTGCTGACCGGCAACGACGCGCTGGCAGGCGGCATGGAGCAGAGCGTCTGGCTCGAAATCCTGCCAAAATATCAGGATCGCTTTCCCGACCTGTCGAAGCTCTACATGCCGGGCGCTTATGCCATGCAGAAGATGGGTCGCGGGCAGGCCTTCGTGATCGACTGGTATCCATCCGGCCCGTTGCTCGAATACGCGCCGCAGCGCGTGAAGGATATGCCCGACACCGCCGAGAAGCTGCTCGCCTGGTGCAAGGCGCATCCGAACAAGTTCATGTACGCGCGGCCGGCGAATTCCGGCCCCGGCCGCACCTTCGTGATGGGCTTGCCCTACCTTCTTGGCGACAAGGACCCGATGGATCCGGTCAATGGCTGGGAGAAGACCTGGGCGTATCTGAAGCAGCTCGACACCTGCATCGAGTATTATCCCGGCGGCACCACCGCCACCATGAAGGAACTCGGCGAAGGCACGCGCGACATCATCGCGACCACCACCGGCTGGGACATCAACCCCCGCTACCTCGGAATCGTGCCCGAAGACTTCAAGGTCGGAACCCTGAAAGGCTTCCATTGGGTCGGCGACGCCAATTACATGGCGATCCCCAAAGGCGTTCCGCAGGAAAAGGTGGACGTGCTGCTGCAACTGATCGCCTATCTGCTCAAGCCCGAGCAGCAGGCCTTCATGTATGATCACGGCTACATGTATCCGGGTCCCGCAATCCACAACGTGCCGCTCGAAATGGCGCCGAAGGAGAGCCAGGACACGATCAAGAAATTTGGCCGGCCCGAATATGCCGACCTGATCGCCAACAACCCGATCGAGCCGCCGCTCGACGCCAAGCCGCTGGTCGCCATGTTCGACAAGTGGGATCGCGAGATCGGCGGATCGAAAGCCCGTCAATAGACGCAGCGGGTGGACAGAATGACGGGGAGGGTGGCGGAATTCCGCCGCCCTTCCCGCCTGCGCATGAGAGGGCCGGAATGCAGAGTCATGGACTCGTCGATCTTCAGGTGAACGGTTTCGCGGGCGTCGACTTCAACACGTCGCGCCTCGACCCCCGTGCTTTCGATACGGCGCTCGCGGCGATGTTCGCCACGGGCGTGACGTCGTGTCTGCCGACGATCATCACAGCCTCGGCCGGCGATCTTGCGGCCCGGTTCGCCGCGCTCGATCGCGCCGTCGCGCAAAGCCCGCGCGCGCGCCAGATGGTGCCGGGCTATCACCTCGAAGGACCGTTCCTCAATCCGGCGGACGGCTACGCGGGATGCCATCCGCCATCCGTGATGATCGCGCCGGATGCGGACCTCGTGTTCCGGCTCGAAGCCGGCCTGTCGAAACCGATCCTCCTCGTCACCATCGCGCCCGAACTTCCCGGCAGCGAGGCCTTCATCCGCGCGATGTCGGAGGCCGGCAAGATCGTGGCGATCGGTCATTCGGCGGCGGATGCGCAAACGGTGGCGATGGCGGTTCGCGCAGGCGCCCGCATGTCGACCCATCTGGGCAACGGCCTGCCGCAGATCCTGCCCAAACTCGACAACACGCTGTTCGCGCAACTGGCCGATCCGGATCTTCATGCCAGTTTCATCGTCGACGGCATCCACCTGCCGCAACCGGCCCTGCGCGCGATGATCCGCGCCAAAGGGATCGCGCGCTCGATTCTCGTCACCGATGCGGTCTCGGCCGCCGCGACCCCACCGGGAACCTACGAATTCGCCGGAATGACCATCGAGCACGGCAGCGACGGTTCCGTGCGTTCGCCGGGTGGACGCACGCTCGCAGGCTCGGCGCTGACGATGGATGGCGCCATCCGCAGAATTGTCGAATGGGGCATCGCAGACGCGAAGGACGCGCTGGCGATGGCCTCCGACCATCCTTTCGAGCTCATCGCGCCCGCGCTGCGCCGGCACGGCGTGTCCCTGCCGGATCGCGGCCGGGTTCTGTGGTCGGACGATCTGCGCGTTCTCGAAGTCCGCGCGGGCGACGAGGTCTTTTCGCGATGAAACGCGGCGCTCGCCGTAAGGAGGTCGTCCATCGGCTGATTGCACAATAGCGACGAACGGGAAGTCGACACCGATCCTGAAAAACCAGTGAGGAACAAACATGAGTCATGAACGAAATAATATCGATCGCCGCACCTTCGTGGGAGGAGCTGCTACCATTGCGGCCCTCGCGGCCACCGGCGCGCGGGCGCAGGGCCTGCCGCTACCCAAGGCCCCGGTTGCGCTGAACGTCATCGATGTCGGCGGCGCCCTGGCGCTGATGCAGAAGGCCTTCGAGGAATACCGCAAGGCCAAGCCCGAACTGGTGTCGCGCATCACCTACGTGAAGGCGCCGGCGCCGGAGCTCGCCTCGAAGATCAAGGCCCAGCAGGATGCGGGCCGTGTCGATATCGACATGGTGCTGACCGGAAGCGACGGTCTCGCGGCGGGTCTCGAGCAGAATCTCTGGGTCAAGCTCTTGCCGACCTACAACGACAGATTCCCCGGTCTCGAGGCCAATTACGAACCGGCCGCGCTCAACCTTCACAAGGCACAGGGACAGGGCTTCGGGGTCGTCATCAACTATTACCCTTCCGGGCCGCTGATCGAATACGCCCCCGAGCGCGTCAAGGATGTGCCGAAGACGGCCGAAGAGCTTCTGGCTTGGGCCAAGGCTCATCCGAAGCGGTTCATGTATGCGCGGCCGGCGAATTCCGGCCCGGGCCGCACCTTCATGATGGGGCTTCCCTACATCCTCGGCGACAAGGACCCGACGGATCCGGTCAAGGGCTGGGACAAGACCTGGGAGTACTTGCGCGAGCTCAACCCCCATATCGAGTATTATCCGGCCGGCACCGGCGCGACCATGAAGGAGTTCGGCGAAGGCTCGCGGGACATCATCATTTCGACCACTGGCTGGGACATCAATCCGCGCGCCCTCGGCATCGTGCCGGCAAGCGCCCAGATCGGCACCCTCAAGGGCTTCCACTGGGTGTCGGACGCATTCTTCATGACCGTGCCGAAGGGCGTGTCCGACGACAAGCTGGCGGTCCTGCTCGACCTGATGAACTTCCTGCTCAAGCCCGAGCAGCAGGCCTTCTCGTATGACGAGGGCTATCTCTATCCGGGGCCGGCGGTGAAGAACGTGCCGTTGTCGATGGCGCCGAAGGAGAGCCAGGACGTGATCCGGCAATTCGGCCGTCCCGAATATGCCGACCTGATCGCCAACAACCCGATCGAATTGCCGCTGACACCGGACAAGATGGTGATCGCGTTCAGGCGCTGGGACGAAGAAGTCGGCTCCAAGAAGGCCTGACGAAGCCCTTCCAATTCCGGCGACGGCCGCTCATGGCTGTCGCCGGGCCTCGCCCTGTCCCACGGCTCGATACGCGAGCGACTTGCTATCGCGTCGCCGCAAAGCAGCCATGCGGGCGTGACAAAAGCGGCCCAGATAGCATTTTGCGCTCCGTAACGGGTGGCTATTTGCGAGTTTACGGGGCACTTGGAGGATTGCCTGCGCGGTGCGCGGGCTTTCATGCATGGTTTATTCCGAGAGCGAGACTACATTCTTATGTCAGAGATTCAGCAGAGCGGCTATATTCGCGTTCCCAAGGGCACGATGGTCTACCCGACCGGTGACGGCGTTCAGGCTCCGTCGGCGCGCGAACAGGTCGTCAAGGTCAAGAAGATCTTCGACGTCGACGTGAAAAGCGACTCGTTCTACCTGCTGCTTCCCGATGACATGCGCCTGCGCTATTTCGAGTCGAGCGGCGGCAACCGTCCCATCGATTCCGACATTCTGGAATTCACCGATCGCCTGACCAACGGCGATTACCGGGCCGTCGAATGGACCGGCAAATGGGCGCTGATCGGCGACGTGCAACATGCCGAGGCCCCTGCGCGCGCCAAAGGCCGCAAGGAGAAGGCGGAGGACAAGCCGCTCACCAAGCTCGACCAGATGGTGCGCGGCTCGGTCTGGCGCTTCACGCAGGATGCGGAGCTCCGCTACAAGGTGGGCAACCCGGCCTATGCGGGCCTGCGCGACGACATCCAGAACAGCCTGCGGCAGCTTCCGTCCCACGCCCGGACGCTGGCGGTCGAGGAAAAGCTGAGCGAACTCGGCGTCGTGGACTACATCGACCAGCCCTGGGGCCCGGTGAAGGCCGGCGAGACCTTCACGGTGATCGGAAAGCTGACCTCCGGCTATGCCGGCGGGCAGGACGTGCCGACGATGTTTCGCGGCCAGCGCTTCACTCTGCCGTTCTCCAGCCTCGAGCCCTACGTGGAGTTCGTCTCCGGCGCCTGAGCATGGATCGATGCCGCTGGGTCACTGAATTCGCCCGTTGATCGCCGGCGCTCGCGGCGGCTAGTGTGGCGCGTGCGCCAATCCTTTGCCTTCATTCCCCGAAGGTCGGACCGCACGCCGCCGCAACTGGAGAATTCTCCCGTGAGCCAGAGCGTCTACGACAAGGGTCTTGAGCGCAATCCCGCCAATTTTCAGCCTCTGACGCCGCTCGGCTTTTTGGAGCGGGCCGCCAGCGTCCACCCGGACCAGACGGCCATCGTCCACGGGAATCTGCGGCGCAACTACCGGGATTTCTACGCAAGGTCGCGCCGTCTCGCCTCCGCGCTCGCAAAGCACGGCGTCCGGCGGGGCGACACCGTGTCGGCGATGCTGGCCAATACGCCTGCGATGATCGAGTGCCATTACGGAGTCCCGATGGCGGGCGCGGTGCTCAATACGCTCAACACGCGCCTCGACGCGCCGATCGTGGCGTTCTCCATCGCGCATAGCGGCGCCAAGGTGTTGATCGTCGATCGCGAATTTTCCGCCGTGGCCAAAGCGGCCCTCGAACAGCTCGCGGAGAAACCGCTCGTCATTGATTATGACGATCCCGAATTCGCAGGCGAGGGTGAGCGCGTCGGCTCCATCGAATACGAGGCGCTTCTCGATCAGGGCGACCCGGACTTCCCCTGGAGCCCGCCGGCCGACGAATGGGACGCCATTTCGCTCAATTACACGTCGGGCACGACCGGCGACCCCAAGGGCGTCGTGTACCATCACCGCGGCGCCTACCTGCTGGCGATGGGCAACATCCTGACGAGCCGCATGGGCCAGCATCCGGTCTATCTCTGGACGCTGCCCATGTTCCATTGCAACGGCTGGTGCTTTCCGTGGTCCCTGTCCATCGTCGCCGGCACCCATGTGTGCCTGCGTGCGGTGCGGGCGAAACCCATCTTCGATGCCATCGCGGATCTCGGGGTCACCCATATGTGCGGCGCGCCCGTGGTAATGTCGACGCTGCTCAATGCACCGGCGGCCGACAAGCGGCCCCTGCCGCGCCAGGTCGCGTTCCTCACCGCCGCGGCGCCGCCACCCGAAGCGGTGCTTGCCGCCATGAAGCAGGCGGGTTTCGACGTGACGCATCTCTACGGCCTCACGGAGGTCTACGGCCCGGCCGTCGTCAACGAATGGCACTCGGCATGGGATGAGCGAGAGGGTGCCGATTACGCGACCCTCAAGGCGCGCCAGGGCGTGCGCTACCCCGTGCTGGAGAGTGTCGACGTCATCGACCCGGAAACTATGATCGCCGTGCCCGCCGATGGAGCGACGTTGGGGGAGGTCATGTTTCGTGGCAACGTGGTGATGAAGGGCTATCTCAAGAACCCCGCCGCCACAGCCGCGTCCTTCGAGGGCGGGTGGTTCCATTCGGGCGATCTCGGGGTGAAGCATCCGGACGGCTATATCCAGCTCAAGGATCGCTCCAAGGACATCATTATTTCGGGCGGCGAGAACATTTCGTCCATCGAGGTGGAGGACACGCTCTACAAGCATCCCGCCGTCCAGGCCGCCGCCGTGGTGGCGATGCCCGACGACAAATGGGGCGAGACGCCGTGCGCCTTCGTGGAGCTGAGACCCGGGGAGACCGCGTCGGCCGAGGATATCGTCGCCTGGTGCCGGCAGCACCTCGCATCGTTCAAATGTCCACGCACCGTCGTGTTTGCCGAATTGCCCAAGACTTCGACGGGCAAGATTCAGAAATTCCGCCTGCGCGAAATGGCGCGCGCGCGGAAAGAAGCGGGAACATCCTGAAGCGTCGCGCTCTTCACCGCCCCGTCCATTCCGGCCTGCGCTTCGCCATGAAGGCGTCGATCCCCTCCGCGACGTCTTGCGCCATCATGTTGTGCGCCATCACGCCGCCCGCATACGCATAGGCGTCTTCGAGGCTCATGGCGCGCTGCCGGGCGAACATGGCCTTGCCGGTCCGCACCGCGACCGGGCTTTTCGAGCAGATGTCACGCGTCAGCGTCGCCGTCTCCGCGTCGAGTTCGCGATCCGGCACGACGCGGCTGACGAGCCCGTTCGACAGGGCTTCGGACGCGGTGATGAAGCGGCCGGTCATCAGCATGTCGAAGGCCTGCTTCGGCGCCACGTTGCGCGACAGCGCAACCGCCGGGGTTGAGCAAAAGAGCCCGACATTGATGCCCGATACCGCGAAGGTGGCGCTCTCCGCCGCGATCGCGAGGTCGCATGTGGCGACGAGCTGGCAGCCGGCCGCGGTGGCAATGCCCTGCACCTTGGCGACGACCGGAACCGGCAGACGGACGATGGACTGCATGACGCGGCTGCAAGTGGCAAACAGCGCCTCGTGATAGGCCTGATCGGTATGGGCGCGCATCTCCTTGAGATCATGCCCGGCACAGAACGCACGGCCCGTCGCGGCGATCACCACGCAGCGAACGTGCTCATCCGTCGCGATGTCGTCGAGCGCCGTTTGCAGAGCCGCCAGCATGTCCTCCGACAAGGTGTTGAAGCCGGCGGGCCGGTTCAGCGTCAGGGTCACGACACCGTCTGCACCGTCCCGCAGCAGGATATCCTGGTTGGAAGCCCCCGAACCGTCCATCGCAGCGCTCCTTATTCCGCGTCCTTCGCATCATTCCTCCTGACCCATCGGCTCGGCAAGCCCCGCGGCGCATGTTTGGAGTTGGCAGGATTGCGTTGCGCGCTATGAAGACCCGAAGGAGAACGCCATGAATGCCATCATTCCACGACGCAGCGCACTCTACATGCCGGGGTCCAATCTCCGGGCGCTCGAAAAGGCCCGTTCGCTGGACGCAGATGCGCTGATTCTCGATCTCGAGGACGCGGTCGCGCCGGACGAGAAGGCCGCGGCCCGCGATCGGGTCTGCGCGGCCGTTCGACAGGGCGGCTACGGGAATCGCGAAGTGGTGATCCGCATCAACACCCTCGACACGCCCTGGGGCGAAGACGACCTCGCGGCGGCGGCCGGCGCAGGCCCCGACGCCATCCTGGTTCCCAAGGTGTCGACGCCCGAAGCGCTGGTGGCTGTCGGCACGCGCCTGCGCCGCATGAAGGCGCCCGAGCGCACGCGGGTCTGGGCGATGATCGAAACGCCGCTGGCGCTTCTCGACATCGGCGCCATCGCGGCGGCGGCGCACGATGTGGATACGCGCCTGACATGTCTGGTGATGGGCACCAACGATCTCGCGAAGGAAACGCGCACGCGCCTCGCACCCGGCCGGGCCGCCATGCTGCCTTGGCTGATGAGCGCGCTCGCGGCCGCGCGAGCCAACGGCATCGACATTCTGGACGGCGTCTACAACCTGCTGGGGGACGAGCCAGGCTTTCGCGCCGAATGCGAGCAGGGTCGCGATTGCGGCTTCGACGGCAAGACGCTCATCCACCCGAACCAGATTGCCGCCGCGAACGAGATTTTCGCACCGTCCGAACAGGAGATCGCCAGTGCCCGCGCGATCGTGGAGGCTTTCGCGCAGCCCGAAAATGCCGGGCGGGGCGCCATCGCGCTTCAGGGTCGCATGGTCGAGCGGCTCCATGCCGATATGGCGAGGCGCGTCCTTGCGCTCGCCGAGGTGACTATCAGGCGACCGATGTGACGAAGGCGGGCGTCAATCGTCCAGGGGCCTCGCCTCTTCGGGCAGCATGATCGGAATGCCGTCGCGGATCGGATAGGCAAGCTTGGCGCCGCGGCTGATGAGCTCCTGCCGCGCCGCGTCGTAATCGAGCGATTCCTTCGTCAGGGGACAGACGAGCATTTCGAGGAGCTTCGGGTCGATCCGGGTGGCCTCGACGGGCTGGGGGGAGGCATCGGTCATGGGGTCTCGTCCTATTGCAATGTCGTGTCGGAGCCGCTTGCGCCCCGCGCCAGCTCGATCTCCGTCAGGGCGATCAGCACCTCGGCACGGGTCTTCAGGGTTTCGGCCTCCAGAAGGGCCTGTTTCTCGCGAACGCCGAAGGGGCTCATCATGCACAGGGCATTCACCAGGGCCTCGTTGGGCGCATCCTCGATGCCTTGCCAATCCACTCGCACGTCGGCAGCCTGCACGAAATCGCGCAAAGCCTTGACGACGCCGGCGCGGTCGACCTCGTCCTCGCCGGCCCGCGCGATGAAATCGGTCGGATAGGCGTCGAAATTCACGCGGCACTGACGGTAGAGCGTCGTGGTGCCGAGCTCCTCCAGGATGCGAAACCGCGCCACCCCGACGAGGGTCACCAGATAACGCCCGTCGCCGGTCTCGGCGAATTGGGTGATCCGCCCGGCACAACCCACGTGATAGAGACGCGGCAGAGCGGCCGAGCCGCCGTTGTCTTGATCCGGCTGGATGACCCCGATCATCCGGTCGCCCTTGAGCGCGTCGTCGATCATCGAAAGATAGCGCGGTTCGAAGATGTTGAGCGGGATCTGGCCCCGCGGCAGCAGGAGAGCGCCCGGAAGCGGAAAGACCGGAATCACCGCAGGGCAATCGTTCGGCCCCCGGTAGACCGCGTTCATTCCCATTCGGATCTCCATTGGCTCCCGGTCACGAGAACAATATCGACGAGAGCTTTCGGCGGCCCGCCAAGGTCATGTCGTCCATCGGGCCCCACGCTTCGAAAAACTGCACGAGCTGCTTGCGCGCGCCGTCCTCGTTCCAATTGCGGTCGCGACGCACAATTTCAAGAAGCTGGTCGACCGCTTCCTCACGCTTTCCTTGCGCGTTGAGCCCGATGGCAAGGTCGAACCTCGCCTGATGGTCGAGGGGCTCGGCGGCCACGCGCGCCTGCAGGTCGGACAGGTCTCCCACCGATTCCGCCTGCTCGGCGAGATCGATGGCGGCGCGGGCGCCGGCGACCGCCGGGTCATTCTGCTTGGCTGCCGGGACCATGGCGATGAAGCGCTTGGCGCCCTCCAGGTCGCCGAATTCCAGATGCAGCTTCGCCAGAGCCGCGAGAGCGCCCACCTGCTCGGGGTCCTGCGTCAGCACGGCAGCATAAAGTTCCGCCGCCCCGGCGGCGTCGCCCTCGGCCGCGAGCGCATCGGCCTGCGCCATCAGCCCTTCGACGGCGCTCGGCCCGAGGGGCCCCACGAGGCGCTCGATGAACCCCTTGATCTGGCTCTCCGGCAGGGCGCCCATGAACCCATCGACCGGCTGGCCCTTCTGGAATGCGAAGACCGCGGGAATCGACTGGACGCCAAGCTGGCCGGCGATCTGCGGATGGTCGTCGATGTTCATCTTCACGAGCTTGACCTTCCCGCCGGCTTCGCGAACGGCCCTCTCGATGACGGGGGTGAGTTGCTTGCAGGGCCCGCACCAGGGCGCCCAGAAATCGACCAGCACCGGCTGCTCCATCGAGGCCGCGATCACGTCCTGCCGGAAATCCTTGGTGGTCGTGTCTTTGATGAGGTCGGAATCGGCGATTCCGGCGGCGGGACGATCGTTCAGCATGGCGGCCTCGGACACAGCTTGAGGGATGGCGTTATCAGTCAGATGGGCGCTCAGGCCCCTTCTGACAATTCCGGCTCGGCAAGAGAGGCCGGTTCCGGCAGCCGCAGGATGAGCGGCTCGTGGCCGGTCGCGCGCAGAAACCGAAGCAGATCCTCGCGGGAAATCCCCGTCGTCATGGTGTTGACCAGCGGATGAAAATTCATCCGCTCATGGTCCATCAGGTTGGCGTCGAGAATCATCGTCACGTCGCCGGCGTGGTCGTTGACGATGGCGAAAGGGGTCACCGATCCGGGCTCCACGCCCAGCCGGGCACGCAATTGATCGGCGGAGCCGAATGAAACCCGGCCCGAGGCGCCGATCGCCGCATGCACCCGCTTGAGGTCGATGGCCGTCTCGTCCCGCGCCGTGATGAGGAAGAAGCGGCCCTTCTTGTCTTTCACGAACAGGTTCTTGGAATGGGCGCCCGGGATGCCGGCCTTGACAGGGCGGGATTCCGCAACCGTGAAGACCGCCGTATGTTCGACGGTTTCGGTCTCGATGCCGAGGGACGCGAGATGCGCCAGAAGCGCCTGGGGAGAAAGGTGGTCCACGATCCGGAAACTCCGCTTGGGGCGGTTCTAGAGGCCGGAGCGATCCGGCTCAAGACGGCCGGCAAAAAAGCCCGGCGCGGTCGGGTCCGCAAAAGGGGTCCTCCATCCCGTCGCGCCGTCGCACAACGCCGACCATCCGCCACAGAAAGCCCCTTTGCAAACAGAAAGCCCCTTGCAATGTGAATCGTTTTGGGGCAAATGAGCGGCCTCGCAACGGCGCAAGCCGAGGAGCGCGGGTGTAGCTCAGGGGTAGAGCACAACCTTGCCAAGGTTGGGGTCGAGGGTTCGAATCCCTTCGCCCGCTCCAATTTCTCTTTTATTTTCATAGAGATACAATGAACCGCCTTCGGGCGGTTTTTTGTTGGGCTGCGTTGGGGTCCACCTGAGGTCCACGATCAAAGCAAAGAGCCATTGCTATCTCAGTTCCGTGTGCAGGCGAGCTCGATAAAAGCAGGTGTGCCCGGACGGGCCTGTGACACGGATCGCGCATTTTAGGTAATGCGAAGCGGTTGGCCATCTCAATGATGATTCACCGAACGCCGTTGCCGGCAATCCGCTCCGTATGGCAGCCAAGCCAGAGCGGACCCGTCACATGATCCGCGCCGCTCACTGCCTCGTCATAGAACTCACCGATAATCGATAACCCGGCCGACTTGGCGAAAGCCAACACTTAAGGTGGGAACAACAAGCCATTTCCAGATACCGCCCGGCTGCGAACTCACTTGGCACTGGTAAGTCAGCGCATATACTCCCCCTCCTAAGCTATTGTGAGCAAGCAATGACACTTCCTTACGAGACCCCCTTCTGCGTTGAGTGGACGAACAATTCACATGCCGAGGAAAAGAAAGAGCGCCACTTTGCAGACTATGCCGAGGCGAAGGAATGGTATTTGCAGCGCCTCGATGACCACAGGCATGTGTACTTCTGGGAAATTGGATCCTTCCAAAATTCACACGGCAAGGTTGCGGACGAATGGTTCTGCTTCATGTGGAAGGACGACACATACGATGATCGAGTCCGAGGGCGGGGTGAAGGGTTGCGGGTGAACAGCATGAAGGGACTCTGGGGATATAAGCCTTACAGTGTTGGCGGAACTCGCGCCGGGAGACTCGCGTGAGATGGAACCGGTTGGGGTCTGCGTCATGCAATCACGACCTGAACTAGTCTGGCGCTTGATGGCACTCTAGAACGGGCTCGGTCGGAGGCATCCCCGCCTTGCGCCACAAAGTCCGTTACCAAGATTGTCCCGAGCAGCTCGCCTTATCGCTGGACACCGTTTCGCTTTGGCGGATCRATCCCGCGCGAAACATGGCTCGCTTTTACACGATGGCAGTTGAGAGGGACTTATTCGACCAGGTCGTGCTCGTGCGGCGCTGGAGGCGGATTAACAGCCCCGGCAGGACGCGGCTTGATGCGTATCGAGGGGAGGGGGGAGGCAGTCGCGGCTCTCGTGGCGTTTGAAGCTTTAAAGAGGCGGAGGGGCTACGCACTTACTGACAGACAGTAGCCGATAGCCAGTTGGTACGCTCCGGGTAAAGCTCTAGCGCAGTTACAAGCATGCAATCGTTTGGGAAACTGACCCACAAAATCCTCGTCTCGACGCAAGAGAAATACGCTGGCCATGAAGTCGTGGCTCTGTTCGGGTCGCGCCACGCTGAGGAACCTTTGTAGCAATTCAGGATTAGGTTCTCCGGCGAGTTAGCTTTAGCCCTCGTTAATGATAGTAAGCCTATATACCCGTCGCGGGCGACTTTTCGTTTTGACCCAAGCGCACGAGGGGCTGGTGTGAGATTTTTCTTCCACTTGGCGAGCGACACGGAGCGCATCCCAGATGACACCGGTATCGAAGCGGGAAGCTTTGAGTACGCATGCGTACAGGCGCGGAAAGCCGTCGAGGAATTTCGTACTGAAGCTGGGAGCGAGGCCGCCCTTGGCGGATGGACGCTGGAAGTATCGGATGCTGCCGGGAATGTTCTTTTTATACTCGATCTTGGGATAGATCATCATTGAGGCGGCTAACGCTTTTCAGCAGGTGGGTGCCGCGTCAGCAGTTTTCTCAAGACCGCTTTGACATGATTTTTGACCGGATCATCTTTATTCGAACGAGGCTTTTCGCTACCGTTTGCCATTCGCCCCCACTCTAGGAACCGAAGGTAGACGATTCGATCAACTCTTACAGTAATCTTTTCGAACAATGCTACTCGAACAGCGCGCTCGCGGCGAGTGACTTAGCCATACAGCTCCTGGGGCGTGTTGGCTGTGGAAGTTACCCAATTAAGGCTCTTGGAAAGACCGTGCACGGAACAACGGCGACGCTCGTGGGTTAGCGCGTCTGAGCCTCTCCGGAGTCGTATCCATGCCCGCCCATCCGACCTTGAAGAGCGAGTTCGCCCCAAACATGAGTGGCGATATCCCAAATTCCGAACGTAGAGAGTATCTATGCCTCGACACTGAATCAGCCCAACTTCTGGGGCGTGCTTATGACCGGGCCATGGCGTCGGTTGCCACGAAGAGATCCAGCCTGGACATACCGGCGAATCGAATCCGCGACCTTATCGCCATGGAGCTCGTAGAATGTGCCAGGGCGGGCCAGAGAGATCCGAAAGGTCTTGAGGATCGCGCTCTCCGGGCTTTGGCCATGGTAACCAGCTCTAGTCTCCATCGGCGTTAAAGGCAGCAAGGACAGCTTCGAGGGCGATGTCTGGACGAGGGCGGCGACGGCCGTTACCGGACGGCGCGCATCGGGTTGTCGGGCGCGGGCGAAGCAAGACTCCCCTGCTGAGAACTAAAGGTTTGAACACACAACTCCGCAGTATTCCTGTGATGAGAACGCGGGTCGACGGAAGCGCGCCTGATGCTCAAGGAACGCGCATCTCCTCAGACAGGCACAGGAACTTCGATCGTACAAATGAGGCCAGTCGATTCGTATTCAATCTTCACCTTCCCATCTAGGTCTTGAGACAGACTGCGTTCGATCAGACGTGACCCAAAGCCCGCCCGCGAGGGAGGTTTGACCGTCGGCCCGCCCTTCTCTTCCCAGCGGAGCAAGATGTGTGGAGGGTTGAGCGTATGATCGACCAGCCACGTCAAGTGGATCGCTCCGGTGTCGTTGGAGAGGGCTCCGTACTTGAGCGCATTGGTCGCGAGTTCATGAAGCGCCATCGATAGGGCGAGAGCCATCCTTGGCGAAATCAGGTTCTCGGAGCCCCGCCAATGAACGCGGGCCGATTGGTCGCTGCCGTAGGGCGCAAGCGCTTCGCTGACGATATCGCGCAGATACGCACCCTCCCAGTTCTCACTGGTGAGCACATTGTGCGCACGGGAGAGGGCAAACAGCCGGCTTTCGATCGCCGCCACTGCGGTCTGAGGTGTGGATGCTGTTCGTAGCGTCTGTGAGGCGATGGACTGTACCGTCGCCAGCGTGTTCTTAACCCGGTGATTCAGTTCGTTGATGAGAAGTTGCTGATGCTCCTCAGCCGTCTTGCGGCCGCTGATATCTCGCACCACGCGAACGCCGTAGAGTGGCCGACCAGCCGCGTCATCCACCCTTGACGCGGCGACCTCAACCCAGACGATGCGGCCGCTTTTGTGGATGTAACGTTTCTCTAGCGTGTAGGTATGCAGTTTCCCCACCATTTGGAGGGCGAACTGCTCTAGGTCCGCCTCGCGCTCCTCCCAATGGGTCAGATCCCAGAATGTCCGGGCGAGCAACTCGTCCCGCGTGAACCCAGTGAGGGAGCAGAGCTGCTCATTCACGCGCACGAAACGACCGTTACGACCCACCTCTCCGATGCCGACAAAGGCGTGCTCATAGGTGGCGCGGAACCGCTGTTCATTTTCGCGTAGGGTTGCCTCCGCTTGCTTGCGGTCGGTCATGTCACGGAGATAGGCGGTGAAAGCCGTCTTGCCCTTTAGTTGTGTCGCGTTTATCGCGAGTTCGATCGGGAACCGGGTGCCGTCCGCGCGCAGTGCTTCCACCTCCACTCGTTTTCCGACAACCGAGCCCTGACCGGTGGAGAGATAACGGGTCAACCCGCGATAGTGCCGCTCCCGCAACTCAGGAGGGATGATGAGCTGAGCCAGATCCTTCCCCAGCGCCTCCTCGCGAGAGTATCCGAATGTTTTCTCGGCCGCGCCGTTCCATTCAACGATGCGGCTTTCGTCGCTGACGCTGATGATGCAATCGAGAGCCGCATCGAGAATCGCACTCTTGAGTGCCCTACTCGCCTGAAGGGCCTCTTCCGCGTGGCGCAGGCAATGTTGTAGCCTATCGACTTCGATCTCCAGATCAGAGTGGCTTGCCCGCAGGCGCTCGAGTTCTGTGGAAGGGCTAGGCGGCGCGTTCATCGCTCGTTGCAAGTTCAGGTGGGAGAGACACGTTGCGTGTCTTGCGAACTGTCATGGTGGAGAAGAAATAAGGGACGCGGCTGCCGTGTCAATAAAGGCCACCCAGCCCTTTTCCCACTGGCGAAGAGTTCAACGCCGGACTGATCGCCCCAGGAGGTAAAAGCGTGGTTCGCGTATTGTTCCGCCCAGCGTAGTGCACCTGCCAGTTCAGAAGGGGGCCCTGGTTGGTTCCTGGTCTTTGTCACAAATCAGAATTTGGGGAGGCGCGCACAAGCCAGTTGCGAAAGCCTGAAAAACAGGCCAGCAGACCAGCAACACCTATTGTTGCCGCCACCTCGTCTACGAGAATGTGGAGAATTGGATTTTCGGAAGAGGTCCCGCCGTCGGCAAGGTGATAGAAGTTATGTGCGGCACCGATCCCCATGCCGAGAAACGCTCCCATATAGGCGAGGTCCATCGTGGGCCATGGTCTCTTTCGCATCGGGTCACCCCTTGCCGGACATGCAACAACTCGTCCTCAGTGACGAGGACAAGCGCGTTTCGGAAAGGGACATAGGGTTATGTTCTTAGGGCGTCAAGCGGGAACGGAAGTCGATCCAGTCTAGTTCCTTCGCCATTCGAATTGATCAGGGCCGCGAACTTGCTCGTTCCCGATGATAGCGGCGGGCATAACAGACTGCTGTCGTTAACCCAGCCTCACGATCCGATTCGACTCCTGGCACGAGGGCTTGCACCCTTGACAAATGGTCAAGCCGCCCCGCCGCCCCGTCCAGCGCGCCAACGTCGCCAACCCGAAAGCGGTCAGCCAGCCTCTGGTGGCGAAGGCACCGGATCCGCGTCAGGCCGCGCTCTTTGACCTTCCTTTGCCAAGCTGGATTGAACCTTGCCTCGCGACACTCGTCCCAAAGGCTCCGAGCGGTGCGCAATGGGTCCACGAGGTCAAGTGGGATGGCTACCGGATCTCCGCATACATCGACAGCGGCAAGGTGACGATCCGCACGAGGCGAGGCCACGACTGGACAGCACGGTTCCCCGGCATTGCCCATGCCTTAGAAAATCTGCCGATTCATAGTGCCATCCTCGACGGAGAGGCCGTTGTCCTGGACGAAGAGGGGCGCTCGGACTTCTCGGCGCTTCAGGTCGCCTTGGGCAAGGGCCGCGCCCCCGCTGATCGCGCCGGGTTCTATGCGTTCGACCTTCTATTCCTGGATGGGCATGACTTGCGCAGCTGGAGGCTGGAAAACCGTCGAGACGCACTGGAGAGCATCATAGGCACGGCAGAATGGCCGCTGTTGCTCTCGGAGGAGATTGAGGGCGACGGTCCCACCATTTTCTCCCATGCCTGCCGGCACGGCCTGGAGGGGATCGTCTCCAAGCGGCGAGATGCGGCCTATCGGTCCGGGCGGCGTGACGAATGGCGCAAGACCAAATGCACCAGATCAGACACGTTCGTTGTGGTGGGGTACGAGAAGAGTGCGGGGTCTCTCGCCAGCATTTACGTGGCAGAGGAAACCGCGACCGGCCTGCACGCCGCCGGAAGCGTCGGAACTGGTTTTAGCGTGGCCAGCGCACGAGCGTTAAAGCTCCGGCTCGACGCTGTCAGAACAGAAAAACCAGCTGTTGTCGGGGTCAAAAGCAAGAGCGCCACGTGGACGCGCCCCGAGATCCGAGTGGAGGTTGAGTACCGCGACCGGACCAATACTGGCCAGCTAAGGCACCCTTCATTCAAGGGCACCCGAGACGAGGACGCCTGAATACTTAGCAATGGTTACCGTCGTAGAGTCGCCAGCCTCAACCGCGCAATTGTGGTCCTGCGCAACTTCTGTCAGGGCAACAAGGCCTGCCTCGCCATCTCCGAACTCTAGTCGCACGTCGTTGCGTGATAGCGCCAACCGTTTGCCGGGGCCCAGACCCACAATCATCTCCACGATTTCCGCCATGTTCTTCCCCCTGGTGAATGTCCCCTGATAGCCCCCAGGGCCGAAACTCATCCGGTAAATCTCTGCCGTGTTCAGCATCGTTTTGATCCTCCTTGATCCGCATTTGCTGCACCGAAGACGCAACGCCATGTCAGGAACGAACGTCTCCGATAACCAGCCATGCAAGGACACCGCACTACCATGGCCGCAGCCAACCGCTTCGCAATAGGCCATTACGGAGTTGCACTTGCCAGTGATCAGCTCCCCGACTGTCGCGGGAGTGATTTGGTTGCCGTGCTCGTCATAGGAGCGGCGGGGGTTGCGACCTGGTTTCATCCCGCCGTTTTATGGCCGAAGGGGAGGGCAATCAACGCCCCCGTCATCCATGTTGGGCGGTGCGGCAATCAAAGCACGTCACGAGCTCGTCGGGCCCCGACAGATGCGCGGCGTCGGGGGGGACGTCCTTTCGACAATCCGTCCAAATCAGGTATTCGCCCTTCACTGCCTCAGCCCGCACACATGAATGAGTCGTGCCAGCGGGATCCGTCCAGAGGATCGGGCGGCCGTCGATATGCCGGCTTGCGTTCGTCATTTCCACTTGACGGTCTTCGGCCGTTTTCTACGACCCGTTGTCGTCGTACGTTTCAATTCGCTGCGATGGTACTCGCGACCCTTTTCCTGTGCAGCGATGTATGCGCGAACGCCGTCCAGTAGCTCGTGCTTGCCTCGCGCCTCATGAGTAAGCTGATCCACGAGTTGGGAAGCGGCTAACTGGAGCGCTCCGCTGCGAATTTCCTGCAAGGCGAACTTTCGGTCGACGCTTCCGTCAGCTTCCCATCTTATCAGTTGTTGAGTGTCCGGGAGACTCCACGGCCGGTTTTCCGAAGTGGTCTTGTCCGGGTCCAGATACTCTTGAATCGATTGGAACGGTGGATAGCTGCCATGTGACGCCCGATAGGCCTCGAAGGCGTCAACGCAATCGCCCATTTGTCGAGCGAGCTTAGGAGAGCCGGCCCCCCGGACTATGCGAAGCATGTTGGCGGCTAGTTGTCGAAGCGAGTGCTTTACCCGCTCGCTATCCGCATGCTGCTGAATCTCGATTTCGGATCGCTCGCTTGCAACAGTGAGTTCCATCGTGCTCTACCCAACACCGACCGCAAGTGCTTGAGAGGAATAGTACGGGAAACCCGTTGGGGCGCAAGGAAGCCAAGGCGACTCAAAAGAGTGAGGCGGCCAGCCCGGCTCAATCTCCGCACCAATGACGCCGCCGCCATTCCCAGGCAGCCCTGCCGGATTGCCACAGCACGGCAAGGCCTTCCGAGACGAGGATAGCCCCCACATCACGGGGAGCGCCACTTGAGGCTTGTACGAGCAAAAGCCGGGCAAGGGTGCGCCTGTAGCGGTCCTGCCCCTGGCGCTCGATCCAGACATATCCAGCCCGCAGCAGTTCCGCGAGACGTTCCTTGGCCCTGAGGCCCGCGACAAGCTCTCGTTCGCATCGAGGCCGGAAACTTTCGGGCGCATCCACGTTCAAAAGTCGGATTCTCTCCCCACCTATAGCTACCGTATCGCCATCAATGATAACGGCGGAGCGGCCGTCTACGCTTTCGGCCAAGGTTTCAGCGCGGCCGACATGGACCAACAGACAGAGGGCGAAAACGAGTGTGGCGGGTTTCATGGCGCGGTCCGACCTTTCGCCAATCCGCCCGAACCGCGCGAAAGACCCATTTCACCCCTCATGTCGCGCCGCCTGTATGGTCTTGCGGAGTTCGATCACCAGCCGGGCGAGAGTAACGGTGTGCTCTTCAAGAACGCGGACGGCGACCCTTACGCTCTGTCCGTTTTCACCAACCAGGCCCGCCTTAAGTTGCCGTTCAACATTATCGAGCATCGCGGCCACCGTAGCGTTCATGAATCGGATGCGCTTGATCTCCACGGTGAACATCACGCCGCCTCGGAAAAGTGCTTGAGCGAAACGGCGAGGGCGCTCAGGGTCTCCCGTGCGGTTTCGTCCCCGCCCGTTTCGTCATTGTGCGCGGCAAGAAACGCAGCCAGGGCGACCGCCCCGGCGACTGTCGTAGGGGTGACGTGCAGCACACACCGCCATGCTGCTTCCCAATCATACAGTGCCTCAGCGGCCCTCGCGTCAAAGAGGTCCCGCGTTTCGTCGGGCGCCTCCGGGTCATCGCGTTCGCCCAGTGCGGCCGTGTAGCGCTTCCATGCATAGGAGCAGTCAGCCACCGCCAGCAAAGCGGGGTCGCGTTGGGTTGGGGTGAAGGAGAAAGCACATTGCGAGGGGTGCGCGTTCATGCCTTTGTCCCCCGTCCCGCGAGACGCAGAATGTCTTCAAGCAAAGAGACGATGATATCGTCTAAGGTGGGCTGATCGGGGTCCTTCGGGGTGGCATATTCCAGCGCGAGCCGCGCCTTGACGGCGAGGCCTTCAATCGTATGCGCGGGGATATCGTGAATCCGGAACTCGATTTCGCAATACTTTTCGCACGCCGCACTAAATTCCGCATCGCTCTTGCCTTCGCCGTCTCCGGCCGTCGCAATCGCAAATTCGGCGTCTCGCAAGTGGCCGATGCGAATAAGCTCAACGTCCTTGCTGGGGGCCGCAGCAATCGCCGGAACCGCACCCACGGCGGCAACGGCGAGTGTCCCGGTCACGACGGCCCTGCGAGCTGCGTCCGTGCCGCCCCCGCCCTTCCTATGGGCGCGAGACATACGGGGCAGGATCCGTGCAGCGGTGTTGTGCAGACGCTCCCGCATCGAGAGGCGGGGCTTGGCAGGATCGCGGCGGAACAGGTTGAAGACGGCCATTGTGGTCACTCCCTTAGGTGGTTGAGACGGCGACAAGGAGACAGGCGAGAACGAGAAGACCGAAGCCACAGGCAAGGCGGAGGGCTTGCCCAACGAGATAGAGGGTCCAAGTCATGACGCGCTTCCGGTTGACCAGGGCGAGGCCTTTGGGATCGACGCGGCAATGAGGTTGCCAACGTGTTCCCACGCAGCGGCTACGCGGTGTTGTTCGGCTTCGGTGGGGAGACGGAATGCCGTCGCGCCGCAGCCTGTGCAGACGAGGCGAGAGGGGCGGCTATGCTTGGCACAGCAGGCGCAGACTTGGAACGCGGCCATCAGTGTGCCCCCGCATTGCGCAGAGCCTTTGCGCGGCTCCAGACGAACCGGAGGGCAGCACCGATCAGCACGGACCATGCGATGGTCGAGCCCTTGGAACGGTCGAGGCGGGCTTGTGCGAGCGCTGCTCCCATGATGGCGGAGAGGTCGTAAGCGCCATTCGCCACCAGCGGACGGGCAGCGGCGACGTTGCGGGCGGTCAGGACGCGAGCGGCCTCAAGAGACCGGGCTAGGATCGCAGCGGTATCGATCCGAGGACGAGCGGAGCGCATCTCTTGCTTTGCGGCTCTCCAGTCAATTTTGCGGTGGAGGCTCATATCTGTATCTCCAGACCTGTTCTGTATTTGTGATACAGGTATGGGGGACAAACGGCACCTTGTCAACAGGGCTGTATTTGAGATACAGTAATTTCAGTGCAGAAGGGGGCTAAATGACTGACGACAAGAAGCCGATCCGGCTAACGCCCCGGCTATGCCGAGCGGCCCGCGCTTTGTTGGGCTGGCAACAGAACGACTTGGTGGAGGCGTCTGGCGTCTCGAAATCCACCATTGGCGCGTTCGAAACCAAGGACGAGGGCGCGCGAATGGCGACAATGAATAATCGCGCCCTGGTCGAGACATTCGAGAAAGCGGGCTTGCAGTTTATCCCCGAGAATGGGGGAGGGGCGGGCGTTCGCCTGAGGGATCGAGATCCATGAACAACGCAATGACGAGAACAGAGGCGGCCGCGATGGCTTCCCTTGCTGTCGAGATAGCCGGCGACCTTGAGGCCCATGGGCATGTCAGCAGCAAGCTTGAACGGCTCACGGCCGCCCTTACGCGTCACGCCTCAGAGCACACAACAGACGACAGCGGCCAACCGACAGACGGGTGGGAATACCGAGCCGCCATGCGCCCCAGAACGAGCAGCAACATCCCGAAGCTCTTGCAGAAATTGGGCGGGGAAAGATGGGAGCTGGCGGCCGTGTCCGGGGATGAATTCTATTTTAAACGCCCTGTCAGAAAGGCCGCCGCATAATGGACGACAAGACGCCAGAAATATCCCCGCTCACAGCAGAACAGATTACGGGAACGCTCTTCGTTCTGGACAAGTTGATGAGCCTTTTGCTTTACGACCACGCGATGCAGTCGATGCACCGGGCTGGGATGGTGAATGAGGCCGGAGTTCAAGAGATGGCGCGGCGCTACGAGACATTCCTCGATGGCGAGGCGGGGAAGCAGCCCGAACCCTTGGCAAGCACGGCGAGGGCCTTTGCCGCGCACTTTCTTCCGCCCCTCTATGAGACTTTGAAAGAGACGGTCCGCAACAGCCCCAGCCCCGATGACGAAGCTCAGGAGGCGATCTACGCGAGGATCCTTCTTGATCCAGATACCGGGCAGGGCGGCAAGCAGTGACCGGCTAAGGGCAAAGGCGAGCCATAGACACTTCCCACACCCTGCTTTTCCGCTGACGCGGGCAGGGTGCGGTTGTGTTACTCGGATAGATCGCCATCTTCGACAGAACTATCCTCAACATTGCCGGGCATCGTTCGCCTCATAAAACCGTCGAACAAAGGAACGGTAAACGCCGTGTCACCGTGGGATGGACTGTAAAGCATCCCCTTTGCGATAAGCGAGTTCCGAATGGGCGCGACAGTCGTTACCTTTCGATCTAAGCGTTCAGCTATGTCGCCCGATCTATGTGGCCCCGCGCCTAGGTCCGCCATGGCGCGCATGTAGCGTTTCTCGGCGGGCGTTAGACGATCAAAACGCACGCGAAAAAAACTAGCATCAAGCTCTGCTAACGCAGCGACCGTGGCCCGCTTCGCGTCGCCATCCTCAATAGGTGAGGTGTCCGCTAGGTCCCAACTATGCTTGCCCCATTCCTGGAGAAAATATGGGTAACCTCGTGTTTGGTCCGTTATCTCCGAAATCGCTTCTTCTGCGAAGACGACTCCCTCCTTCTCGGCGGGGACACAGAGCGCTTTGCGAGCCGCATCAATATCCAATTTATCAACGGGCACGAACTCGAATAGTCGCTCTGCATAGGATTTTGCCCGGCCAGTTCGACCGACGAGCTGGGGTAAGCCCGCAGCCACCATCGTAATCGGCAACTGATTCTGCGAAGCACGGTGCAACGCGCTTATGAGAGCGGCAAGTTGATCCTCGGGGACATMCTGAAGTTCATCAATATAAATTACAACCACCGTGTTTCGCTCGGCAGCAGCTTCTCCGATAACCTCCATAAGGTCTGCTAGGTCGGCTTCCAAATCCCCGCTGTCTGCGACCCCGGCCTCTGGTTCTAGATCGATACCCACCTCGATGTCGGCATATTTGACTTTCAAGGCCTTTGAGAAGCCCGCCAAGGCTCTCATCGCGCGCCTGGTGGCATCCCGAAGCGCCTCGCCTCGGTTAAGTCGTAGGAGCGTCGCCCTCAGGGCCGGAGCAAGCAAGGCCGGGAGGGACCGTTCCTCGGGAGCTTCAATCCATACGCTTACGTATTGCTTAGCTTCGGCATTGAGTCGGATTCGGTTTAACAGAACGGTCTTTCCAACCCCTCTCAGCCCGTAGAAGATAAAGCTGCGGCTGGAGCGTCGAGAGCGTATTCGATCAAGCGCTATATCGGCGCGCTCAATAATCTGATCCCGTCCCGCGAGCTCCGGAGGCGGACTGCCTGCTCCGGGGGAATATGGGTTCAACCGAGGATCCATTTTTAGCGACCTTACCCAATCTTATCGAATTTTTATAAACTACCGTAAGATAGCTATAAACTCAACTACATCGTTCGTTCGCCTCGACATTGGCGCTGATTCGCGAAGCCTTGCCAGCGAATACTCCTTTACAGCCAAGCTTCTTGCGTTAAAATTCCTCTTTGGGATTTTTCATGTTCCACGGAAGGCGAGAACTGATGGCAAGTAAGTTCAACAAAGGCGATATCGTTCAACTGAAATCCGGCGGCCCAAAGATGACGGTGGACACAGATGAGAGTGACAAAGGAATTTGGGCTGTTTGGTTTGCGGGAGCAAAACGGGAAAGAGCGCATTTTTCTATCGAATCACTCCTTCCCGTTGCCCAGGCAGAAACTTCTGGGAAAAAGTTTTGAGCGTCTCAGCCCAAGATGTAGCGGCGTGGATGGCATCTGAGTTGAGGCAGAACGGGGCTCTTCACCAAGAGACAGCTGTCGGTGAGATTGCTTCTCGATTTGGCGACGAGTTCACGCGCATCAACGCGAATGGTAACACGGCCATTCAGAAGAATGTCCTCGACGCATTCAACAAACTGACGGCAGCGGACGTGGTTTGGATCCGAAGCGAACGGATGTGGCGCAAGCGTGAGGACTATGACACACCGGGTCGTCAGCAACCCTGACAACGGTAAGCTTTCTGTGCGAGCCCATCCCCCCTGAATTACGCTGCTGTCTGGGCGCGCCGGACCAGCTCATGCAGGCCGCCCGTCTATCGCTTTGACCCACCGGATTGCAAGAACGTGGTCTCCCTCCGTCCATTCAGCAGAAGCCTCTAGCGCCAATCGCTTGCACTCCAATTCATCTGCACTCATCCCGAAAATCATATGCACGTTGCCGTCGTGGTTGCTCACCTGCTGTTCAAGAGTCGCCAAGCGTCTCAACGTGGTCCGGTTCAAGAGTGCGTCCCCACAAATTCATTTCCGGGCCGAGGGGCGGGCGTGACGATGATCCGATGAATGAAGTTGTCCTCAGGAGATGCCCTCCCCGAAGCGATAAGAGCAGCTTGCGCCGCGTATGCCTCATCGTCGGAATCCCCGATAACCTGATGCCAGACGTTGCTCCCCTTGGCGGAAGCTTTCACAGCCTCCAGCCTTGCGAGGCGGCTCATGGTTGTTCTGCTCATCACACCGATTCCCTTCGGTCTAGAATGTCTATCCACTCATCATGAGTCCGCGTGACCGGGGCGCGCTCGGGATCACGGATGACCCGTCGAACGAGCGGAAGGCCCGCGTTCTCATCAAAGAACATATCGGTGGGCTTGGCTTGTCCCGTGGCAATCAAGTTCGCCCTTTGCCTGTCGAAGTCCGCGCCGTCGCGAGGGTAGATGGAATGCCAATACCCGAGCATGGGCAAAACGGAGGTTTCAAGCTTCGACAGACGGCGCTCGATGTCCCTACTCATGGCTTTGCTCCAGTCCCAGGGACCAAAAGTATAGTCATGAAGTCGTCTCCCGCTGCGGCTTTCCCAGACGCGAGCATTGCCGCCCGCTTCGAATCCGCCTCATCTTCCGAACACGCGAGGATGCAATGACATGGCACCCATTTAGGTGGGAAGACCGTAGCCTCCAGCCTGTCGAGCCTCCTCATCGTTGTACTGGTCATTTTGTCCCCTGTGCTGCTTCGAGCGCGTCAAGGCGTTGCTGAATGTCGTGGAGTTCAACCGCCTTGGTGAATCCGTCCACGAGCTTTGACAGGTCGCCAGCCTCGCCAGGTGTGATGTCCCCAGCCGCGACAGCCTGGACGAGAGCAGAGGTTGCCAGAACGGCATCCGCCGCCGTCTTCAGCTCAGGCATGGCGAACTGTACCGGGCGATCCTTACGAGGCGGAATGATCCGATCCATGCATAGCCGGATGGCCGTCGTATCGCCCTCTAATGCCATCTCGACAGCCTTGCGGGTGATGGCCTCGCCTTCCCCATCTAACAGGGCTTCCAGCGCCAAAGTGGCCTTGTTGCGGGTTCCCTTCGGTCTTCCGGCGTTACCGGCCTGAAAGGGCTTCCCGCGCGTTGTCGTCGCGTTTTTTCGCGAGGTATCGGCCTCACACTCAACGGTCATAAGCCGTCCTCTGGTTGTTTCGGTTCCCGTCCGTCATGCTGCTCACCGTTCTTCCATGAGAGACAACCACCGGGCGCAAGCCGCCACCTCAATGTCGGTCACCCGGCTATCCGAGCCCTCGATTGCGAGGCGTGCCAGTTGATCCRGATCCTCCGAGAAATCGCCTGCGGAGGGCAGAGAGCGGCTTTCCGTTCCTGTCCGCCCCATTGCGCCTCTCTCGTTCGGAAACCTCATAGGATGCCCTGCGGATTGTTGTCGGAGTAGCCTTCGCTCTCCGCATAGCTCCCGTCGCCAAGGCTTGAGCCGGCATTGTTCGTGCCCCCGCCGTAATAGCCCTCGCTGCCTCCGAACAGGCCGCCGCTCCCGAAGCCTCCGAACAAGCCCCCGAGCCAGCTCTTATTGTTCTGATCGAAGAACGATTGCGCGAGGCCTGGCGTGGCCATGTAACGGTCGTGCGGCATGGAGATCCCGATATCGTCATAAGCCGTCCCGAAAGACGACAGCGTTCCGGGTATGCCCTTCTCCGCCTGGTCATAGCTTGGCCCGGCATTGCCGCTGAACAGGTTGCCGATTGTCTTCCCGAAATTGTATCCGCCAATGGCGCTGAACGGGTTGCCGGTGGCGAGTCCGAGCGCAGCGCCACCAATCAGGCCGGGAGTGCTCCAGCCGGTCGAAAGCTTCTCGCCAAAGGTCGGACCCATCTGTGCGTTGTTAGGATTGTACGCGGCCCCGTGAATCGGATTGTTCATGGCGTCCATGAATGTGCCACCGGGCTTCCCGGCTCCGAATGTCGAGCTGACCTGACTTGCGTAATCGGCAGACGGGAGCGTGGCACCAAACCCGCCAAACTCATCTTGCGGAGCGGATTGGCTGCGAGGGCTGCCGGTCGCGCTTGAGGGGGAGCGCGTAGGCGACTGTGAGTAATCGCCCTGAGGTATCGAGGACGAGGCCCTTGACGTAAAGGACGAGGCCGGAGCTGGAGCCTGGGGCGCGGCGCCGAACGCTCCGAAGCCCACTGCACCCATTGCCAGCGGGTCCAAACCAAGATCCGCCTGTTGATCATTGAGACCGGATAGCGTTGGCCCCCAGCCGTTGACGGCCGTTTGGTTGAGCGCTCCCATCTTCATCTCATTGTCGAGGGAAGCCGCTTCAAGGTCAGGCGTAGACATGGCAGCAAAGCCGGTAGGTGCGGGCTTGCCAATCTCGTTCATGATATCGGCGTTGATCTTGTCCTGATTGCCATAGCTGATCCCCGGCAGTTGGTGATCGGCAAAGCTGTCGATCCGCCCCTGTGCGGTCAGAGCCTCCCGCGCCGTGCTCATATCTGGCGTGTAGGTTTCAGGAGCGGACCACCCATCAACGCCGGAATGGAAGCCGCTAACCTGTGGCGTGGCGACATCCGAGAAATTGACAGGGGCCGGGTTGAAATCAGCGGACCATGACGGGGGATCGTATGCCCCAGCCGTAATCTCGGGGTATGAACCCACATCCACATCCGAGAGATTGACCGGGGCCGCATCCACCGGACCGATCCCCGACAATGGGTCAAAGGCTGTCCCTGCGGTGATATCGGGATATGAACCCACCGACACGTCGGAGAAATCGGTTGGCGCGGCGGCGGCCGGACTGAAACCCGCCAGAGGGTCGAACGCTGTCCCATGAGTGATACCCGGATAGGTCGGCCCATCAAACTGACTCATCACATCGAGCATGGTCGGATCGGGCAAAGAAAAACCCGCCTGAAGCGGGTCGGTGGAGAAGTTGTTGAACTGGTCGCCTTGCCAGCCTAGCCCCCCGATGGGAGGCCCCAGCGCCTCGTTATATGAGACCGGGTTGAGTTCTGCAGGATTGAGGGGAGCCAACTCTCCCTCATAGTCCACCCGTCCAATCGGATCGGGCAGGCCCATGGTTTCGTAATTATCCGGCGTAATGCCATACGTGTTGGCAAAGTTCTGTTGTCCCGTGGGGTCGATGCCGAGTTGCCCCGCGACATTCGGAACGTCCGCCGCTCTGAGGCCGGTAGGCTGTACAACGTCATTGTAATTGATGCCCGGAAACACGTCTTGGCCGAGCTGCGCGCTCATGAAGTCTTGCGCTTGACGCTGGACAATCGAGGCAGCGGTCTTGATTTGGTTGCGGTCAGTGTGCGCCAGAAAATCGGCCACCAGGTCATCGGGAATATCGACCCCGCTCAGGGCCGCAGCGGCGGCAAAGCGGGATGCAAACTCAGAACGGCTTGGTGGCGTCACGCCCCGGTCATAGCCGCCAGTCGGTGAAAGGTTATGCCCTCCGAATTTCGCATGATTGCGGCCCACCATCGCGTCCCGCTCGAAACCCGGCGCGCTGAAGTGTTCGACGCCATAGCCGAGATCGATCCCCATATCGCGGGCCTTAACCGCAACCTCAACGGCCCTTTGCGCGCGGTTGTAGCTATCCTGCCGAATGCCGAGCTGGGGGGACAGCGACGGATTATAGGCAGCAGCAAGGGCAGCCTGTAGCCCGGCCTTGAAGTTTTGATGACCCTCCGTCGAGGCACCCGGAATATTGCTGTTGAAGGTTGGAGAGAACTGACGGCCCGCGCCGGGCAACGAACGCCCGTCCCGAGTGGCGCTGATCATCGCTCCGGCACTGTGGGGGGCGGCAAAGATATCCCCGAGGGCAGCAGATCGAGACAGATAGGCGGAGGGGTTCTGTGCGCGATTGAGGCCTGTGGCGGCAACAATGCCCATTCCAACTAGGCCCTCGTTCATCGCTTCGCCCATGACCATGCCAACGGTCATGGCATAATCGGCCGGGCTTAGACCGAGTGCAGCAAGATCAACCATTATCGTGCCTCAGGGGGGAGTTGCATCGGAGGACCCATGTTCGGAGCGGAGCGCCGGGGGGCGGGCGTCTCGCTGCCAGGGTATGCCGATCCCATCGGCGGAGGGTTGTATTTCTTCCGGTATTCTTCATACGCCTTATTCGCCGCCTCTTTGTCGCCGGCCAGCGTCAAATCGATAAGTCGCTTCATGTCTGCTCCGTGCTCTGTCTTCCAGAAGGCATCGGATTGCGTCACGTCGCGGCCGGAGGGCTCCGCCTGATAGCTGTTATCGCGCGCCACGAGCGCCCCCATGAGTGAGAGTGTTGCTAGAACGAGGATGATCAGGAGGCGCATGGCCCATCCCTTCATTGGAGTACGCGGCGGCCATCAGATTACGCGCAATCGCGGCCTCCGGGTCGATTTTCAGCAAGAGCAGATGCCCGAAACGCTGGACGAACCGCGCGAGGTTCTCTTGCAGCCGGTCTTCAGCGGTCATCGGACCCTCCAGAGGCCGAAGAGACAGCAAAAGGCGAGACCCGTGCGAGACGTTGCGAGAGAAGCTGTTGCATGCCCTTGTTCGACAGTGGTTGTTTCATGAGCGCGATTTTCCCAAGCTGGGGATCGAGCATCATCTCAAGCACAAGGTCATCCACCTTCCGAAGACCCGCCGCCCGCATATTGCCCAGAAGGCTTTTTCCCCAAGCCCCCAAGGCGCCAGCAACCGCGCCCTTCGGCCCGCCCGCCATAAAGCCGGCAGCCCCGGCAAGCGCCACCTGTGACAGAACCGTATACTTGCCCGCTTCCTTGGTGGCTTTTTCGAGAGCCGGAAGCACATCGGCCGCCGTGTTTGAATTACCCGGAACCCGCACAGCCTGAAGAGACCGCTCCGCCCGCTTGATATCATCCGCAATCGCCTGCATGCGCAGAAGATCCGGGCCGTCGAACACCATGCGGAGGGCGGGGGCCTTGTCCTTCACGAACGACGCGAAGGCATCGGCGCGAATGGAGTTATCGCCCGACGTTCCAACTTCCTTGCTGGAGATAAAACGACTGTCGATATATTCCGCCACGGCACGCCTCAGGCCTTCACGCGCGGCCGGATCCTGCCTTGCCGCGATGGACAGCTTGCGCATTTGCGCCGACGCATCCTTGCCGTTGAGAATGCCCCCAATGATCCGGTTCAGGTCTGCCGGCTCGATATTCGCGAGCTTGCCGAGCACGGATTTATTGTATTCGTTCAGGGCCGTCTTGCGCGCCATCGCTGCACGTTCAAGGGCCTGTGTGGCCAAGGCGGCGCTGGCAAACCTTGCCCGCACATCAGCCGGCAATTCCTTCAAGGCGGCGTCATGCGTGGTTTTCCAACGCTGATACGCCTTCGGATCGAGCACCCCATCCTTAACGTGCTTATTGAGGGACTCCGCCGCAATGTCGGCCAGCTCCGAGGGGTTGCCGCCAGCCTTCACAATGGCCTTGACCCGCTCACCGCCTGTCGGACCCGGCATGAAAGCATTGCGAGACACCGAAGCGTCCCCCATGCGGTACGAGCCTGTTTTCTCGCCTTCCTTGCGCAGAATTTGAACCACGTAGCCCTTGCTGAAGGTGCCAACTCGCTCGCGTGTAGAATCCGTTGCAGCCCGGTAGCGTTTGCCGGCCTGGGGATCATCCCTGTAGCCATCGAGCAATGACCCGGCCGACTTGCCATCGCGCGGCGCATACTGAGCCGCCTTCGGTCCCTCGTCCTCCAGATCCATCACCGCCCGCTCATAGGCGTTCAGTGCGTCACTTTCCTCGCCACGAGCCAGCCGCTCCGCCGCGTCGTTAAAGGCGGTGGGGCTCACTTCGTCGCTGCGAATGCCCGCGCTATTCAATTCCTCGCGAAGCTGCTTGGACGCGGAGCGGATATCAATCCCGCCATCATCCCCCGACGATCCAGCCCCGAACCGCTCATCCTCCGCCGTGAAGGTCTTGCGGCCGGCCCGTTCGTTCTCAAGCGCGCCGTAAAGCTCCTTGGTGATATCGCGGCTTGAATAGCCATCGGCATCAGGAGGGAAATAGCCTTCCTCGATCAGCTTGTGACGCCAGTAGCCGTCAATCGACCGACCGTCAGGGCGCGCGAGCTTGCCGTGTCCCTTGACGGTGACATTGCCCCAATCCCGCGCCGTGCTTTCGGCATCGAGCGGGAGCCCGCCATTTTTGGCGATGAATTGCGTTAGGGAGAGGGTTTGCTTTTGTTTCGGCTGGCCTTGAACGCCCGGACTTCTCGCAAAAGCTCCAGATCCGCCGCCTTGCGAAGCCGAGGCTCCAGCCATGCCAGAAACGCCGCCCGGTCGTAGGGCTCCAGTTGCGCTACTTGCGCCTCTATCAGCTTGCCCGCTTCCCGACTGCCATTCTTCAAAATACGCACCCAGCCGCGCTCTTGCGCTCGGATCTTTGGCAAACCTCGTTGCCGCTGACTTCTCCATACCAGAACGCGCCGCGCTGCTCAATTGCGCCAGACGCGCCCACGTCGGAGTGCGCCCCTTGCTCATCATTTCCGCGCGCATCGCCGCTTTGGCCTGCGAACCGAAATCCTTCAATTCGCGAAAAGCTTCCTCAGTGCCAAAGCTCTGTACGAGGTCCGCCAGCGTCCTCTCTTCGGCCGACATTCCAGCGCGTGCCGATTTCGTCATGTTCCCATATTGGCCGGCCCATGCCTGCTTGAGACCGCCCGTTGAGACCACCAACGACCCGTCAGGGTCTACCGCGTCCCACAGGGCGCTTTCCTTTGCCCGAGCGGCTTCCTCTGCGTCTGCCATCCCGCCGCGCAACTTGCGGCCAAGGCCTTCGGCATCATCGGAGGGCCGGAACCGTTCCGCCGCCGCTTCGGCCGTGGATCGGGCGCCCGAAACCTGTCCCTCTGTCGCGCTGTCGATTTCGTCTAGCTGCCCCTTGAGGAAGCCCACCAGATCAGCCGCGTTGCCCTCACCCTCCACGGCACGCAGAGATTCCAGCCGGGCGGAGTTCTGTTGCGCCCGGCGATCAGCGAACGCGGCCGGGTTGGCCGTCTGCAATTCGCGCTCAAGGCCACCTAGGCCCATGTCGCCGGTTGACTGGAACGTGGTCGGCTTGGACCCTGGGACCAATTTCCCGCCCGCGCCTTCGTCCAATTCGCGGTATGCCGCATCAGGGTCGGAGGCTGCGCCCCGGATCCTCTCCGCCGCCAACCGCCTTTGCATATCATCACTGCCGGCTAGGCTGCGGTCTAGTGCTTCCCGGCCGGATCGGACGCCCTGCCGGATCCCTTGACCGGCCGCCACGCCACCGACACCGAGCGCAAGACCGCCAGCCATGCCGACCAGCGGATTAACATCGTTCTCCGCTGCCGTCTGCGCACCACCACCAGCCAGGCCACCGATTGCGGCCTGCGTCTTGGGTGCTTGCGCGAGTTCCGTCATAAGGTGCCGTGTCGCGCCCTCTGTGACCTTCCCCGCCGATTTTGCGAGGCCCGCCCCGCCCAACGCCTCAAGCGCCGTCTGTCCGCCTGTAACTGCAATCCGTTCCATGTCGGTCTCGGGCTTGGGAAGTCCGATCATGTCGGCCGCCCCTTCGCCCAATTGCTGAAGCCGGTTGAGGGTGCCCATGGGGCCGCCCCAGCCCTTCAGATGGCTATCGGCCAATGACGTACCCGCAAGCGCGTCGATGCCCTGATAACCCCATTGTGCGAGTTGCTGCACGCCGTCATTCGCGAGGGCAGGAAGGCCGGCAATCGCCCCCGGAGCGGCCTGCACGACAGCGCGGCCACCAAGGCCAGCCACGCGGCCCGCCGTCAGTTCCGGGCCTTGAGGCTCTTCAGTTTCTCCGCCGTCTTCACCACCGGCCGCCAACGACTGAGCGATTTCCTCAACGGTCGCGGCTTGCTGTTCGCGTGAGAGCGAAAAGAACTCGTCCCCGACTTCAACGGAGGTGTTGCCAATCGTGAGCGTTCCCATGTCCTCGCCTTACCGCTTCGCCGTCCAAGGAACGCCTGTAGACGTGCGCCCGGCTCCCGACTGAGTGAACCCGCCCGTTGATCCAGACGCACCACCGCCTGAGCTTCCACCAAGATTACGCTCTGCATTCTTCACGCTGTTGTCGATGATCCGCTCCAATTGATTGATTTGCGCGGCCGTGCGCGCTTCGCGCCGGAACGACTTTCCGACGTATTCACCCGGCCCGCTCGCGGTCGGGTTCTCAATAATCTTGGTGAGAATCTCCATGTCAGGCCCGGTAATGGCACCCAACTGGTAGAGATTCTTCAACTGCATCTGAATGTTGGTGTAGGTCGTTTGCATGGCTGCCTTTTCAGGGCCATCGACCAATTCAGCGCCGTATCTTTTAACCTGATCCTTGAGGACCTTAAGCTCGGATTTGAGACCATCCGCAGCCTGCCGCGTTGTGGCCAGATCCCCTCGCATTTTCTCGGATTGCTTGCCCTCATTCGCAGCAATCCTTGTCTGTTCGTCTCGCCAGATTTTCGGATTAACGCCAGCAGGAGCAGGCGGGAGCGAAACTGCATCCGGCGCGCCACCTTGGCCTGAAGGCGCAGCAACCTGTTGTGGCTGTAGTGTCGAGGGCGTGACCGTTCCCTTGCGAGGATCTACGAAGCCGTAATTGTTGTTCCCGTAATCGTCTTGACCGATGACGCCCCACGACGGAGCAGGCGGAGCGCCAAAGAGCTTATGCTCCGTCGCTCGCTTCTGGTCTTCTGGAGAGAGCCCGGCAATGAGCTGTTGCCACTCGGACGGCTGCCGCGTGAGGTTATTTGCCTGCACCGTACGCCACACAGCTTCCGCCGCGTCCGGGTTGGCCTCAGCTTGGGCCGGGTCCATACCAATTTTCGGAGCGATGGAACGCGCCCAGGCCTTCTTTTGAATCTTCTCGTCTTTTTTCGCGACCACTTCACGCCGTAGCATGTCCTGCCGCTGGCCCTGCATATAGCCTTGGCCCGCACCGTCCCATCCCTGTCCACCAAGCAGCGCAGCGCCCGCGCCGATCAGTGCATTGCTGTTCTGTGCGGCGTAGCTGTTCAGCCCGCTGCCCATGTTGCCGAGAAGGCCGCTGCCTTCGCCGTCCCCAGCGCCAAATAGCCCCAAGATCCCGCCCGCCATGTTCGTTGCCCCTTAACCGCCCAGCAGCCCAAGAAGGCCGCCACCCAGGCCACCGATGGCCGTCCCCCAGCCACCAATTTTCGGAAAGGCTTCGCCAAGCCCCGCACCGACACCGGCCCCGAGTGCGGCACCACCGATTGCGCTTTGAGCGGTCGAGCCCTTGGCGGGAGCCGTGGTCGTGCTGCCCATGCCGCCGTAACTCCCGAGAAGGCCAGCAAACTGCTTGTTCTTTTCAAGCGGCCAATCGTGACGCGCCTGCGCGCGGCCCTGATAATAGTCACCAACGCCGGCAAGGCGTTCGGCATTAGAGAATCCGAGGTCGTGAAGCATCGGCAATTGCGAAACGCCCTGCATTGCGGCACCGCGCGCGCCTTCGCCCAACTGACCGAGCAAGCCGGTGGCCGTGAGCTGACGGTTGCGCGTGTTCTCGTTCGACTGGAGCATCAGCTCATCACCGGCCGACGACATCGCGCGCCCCATGCCCAGACCAATCGCCGTGGAACCATAGCGACCGCCGCCAAACTGCGTGGCAGCGCCGTTCATCGCGCGGCCTTCGCGCTCGGCGATGACCTTCGCAAGAAGCGGGTCGTTCTGGTACTGACCGGAGGCGAACGGGTTCAGATAATTCTGGACCTGTCGCAGGTCGTCCGTCCAGCCGCCTTTCCCGATAAGGTCAGAGGTAAATTGCTGTGCCTGGTCCAGACCTGCCACCGGTTTCCCGGCAAGGGCGCGAGTTTGGTTCAATGCGTCCTTGGTATAGGCGTTCATGGGGGCTAACGGCCCCTTGTTGCTACCGAACCACTTGGTGGCAGATGCCACGCCCGTTTCGATTCCCGGCAAGACGGCCGAATACGGATTGGTGGTGGTCGTCTGCGTTTTTTCTTTTCCGAAGGTCATTGTTCCCCAGCCCCTTTTTCGAGGATGATTTTGCGACGGCGGTAGCCGAACGGTTTCAGGGCGCGCTCAAGGCCAGTTCGGCCCGTAGCGCGATAAACGCTCACGCCGTTGTCGCGCTTCAAGATTTGCTCGATGTGCGGCAGACATTCCGGGAGCCATTGGGCCATCCCGCTTCCAGCCTGCCAGTGGAGTTCGCCCGTTTTGGTGCCGTCGTGACGGAGCTGCACACGGGTTGCACACGCGCCAGCCGGACTTCCGTCAGCACCCCAAAACACGAAGATGCGCGCTTGGCCCCGGATCGCTTCCCAAATGTAGTCTTGCGGGTTGTCGCCTTCGTGTTCGGCAACCTTACGCGCAAAGAGGAACCACCAACCCCCACGATCAAACATGCGGTCGGCAGTAACCTCTGTGAATTTCATGCTGCTATGCGGAGACCAAGGCGGCTCGCTGTTCAGCCTGTTTCAGCACCATCGCGGCAGCTTGTCCGCCCAAGACCGCGAAATCGGCGGCCGCGTTCGCTTGTTCTTTGAACTGAAGAAGACACTCGTGAGTCGAGGCCCCTCCAGGCTGTTCGCCATGCTCCAGCGCCTCAATGAACATTTCCAGCCAATCCCGTGCCTGCTTTGCGTGCGCAAGGACGTGAGGCTTGAACTCACGAGCAGCGGCGGTTGCTTCGGGGTTATCCCGTCCGAGAGCAGTAGCCGCGTCGATCAGTTCAGCGTCTTTGATAGCTACAGGCGTCGCGATACGGGCAATCCGCTCCGAAATTGCCCGGCGGACAAACTCATGCATCGAGACGTTTTCAGCCGCAGCCAGCCCTCGTACGTCGACGGCCATCTCGCAGGGTACCCGCGTACTGATGGCGGCCGGGTATTTTGCACYGGTGAGGTCGTCGAGGCATCCAGACATAATAACTCCATTCTGTGTTTCGTATAGTCTCACAAGACGCCAGTATAGGCAACGATTGAACCCAGTAGTTATATGTCGAACTCTTCGCGAATGGTGCATCTGTTGTGTTTGCCTCAAGTGTTGCATCTAGCGCGTATTATCGTTGGAATTGCTGCTCTCGATATCCGCATAGCCCCACGACTTGGCCAGCCTCCCCAACCCGCGTGCAATTACCAGACCCTCTTCGGCAGAGCAGGCCTCGTCGAGCAGCACCGTGTCATACACAGGGCCCCACGCGATGCCCAAGGCTTGCTTTGCCTCATCCCATTGCCGTTTGATCTTCTCTGCCGCTTCGCAAGCTGCTTCACAGTCGCCATTGCAGCCATTGCATCGGAAACCGTCTCCATCGTCTTTGCCCGAGCGCGCTGACTGATAGTCGGGACTTTTCGCCGACCGCGAGGGAGCTGAGATGACCCGATCATGCCGGCCGGCTATCCTTGCCCACTCCCGGGCCGCACGGATGTGCTGCTTAATGATGACGCCGCTGAACAACAGCACTTCCAGCTGAGAAGGCCTCCGAGAAGCCTCCTGCTTAGGTGTCCATTGCTGTTTCAATCGTCCCGTTACAGGAGACCGTTCGCCGCGAAGCCTGGGGCGGCCGTTCATGCCAGGACACCCGAGCTAGCTTCACGAGGAGGCGTTATGAGGCTCCCGCGAGCGAAGCCACTGCTCAGAGATGACAGATGACACGTAGTGACGGCAAAACCGCATAACCCACTACACGTGCGTGCGCGTGAGAGCGACAGGCTTGATTTGGTGTCATGTGCCGTCATCGTGTCATTCCTTCGTAATCACGAGGCTTCATTTCGATGCCCTTGAATCCTCTACTTCCGGCGTTTCGATACGGCTCAAACCCCTTGCGCTGCATCTGTTGCTTGAACGCCTTTGCGTCACCGGGATCCTCGCCTGCGTTAAGGGCAAAAACCTTCCAAGAGCCGAAGAGGTTAGAAGCCGTTGCCTTCAGGGCAGTTCGTTCGTTGTTAGGATCGAGCAGACACTCTTCCTCCAACCAATGGCCGAACGTATCTTGCTCTGAGAAATATGCGTCGGTTGCATCGGCAACGCTCTTGGGATTCACGAGGCCCTTGGTTTGCCAGTCTTGTGCGCCGTCGATCATCCACCGCAGGATGCACGGCCATTCCTCTTTAAGCTTCTCCTCCAGCTGTCTGTCAGGTTGTGCGGGTTTGTGAACGAATGGCACGATCCGGAGACGCCGCCTCATCGCCTCGTCGACATTCTTAAGAGCGGGCTTATGGTTTCCGACAATCGTGAGCTTGAAGTTCGGCTTGTAGGTGAAGAAATCCTGTCGCATGAAGCGGGCAGAGATGGCATCGCCGCCCGTCATTTGCTTGAGACGAGCCTCAGCCCAGGCGCGGCCTTCCTCGGTCTCGGAAGCCGTTACCAGTCGCGCCCCTCTCAGCATCGCGAGGTCAGTGGTGTGCTTGTCCCATTTCGAGGCCGTGAGCGTGTCCATGGCTGCCGTAGCGGCGTAATCGTTCAGAATGCCAGTGAGCACGTTCAGGAACACGCTCTTGCCATTCCCTCCCGGGCCGTGGACGAACATCAATGATTGCTCCCGGGTATCACCGGTCAACGAGTACCCGCACCACTGTTGCAGGAGGTGGATCATCTCGGCATCTCCGCCTGTGGCCTCTTCAAGAAACGCCAACCACCGAGGGCATTCTGGCGCCGATGCGGGACCTACCGCGGTGAGCTTGGTTATGCCTTCTTCTGGCCGACTCCCCCTTAAGGCTCCGGTCCGCAAATCCACCGTTCCTTGTGGTGTGCCTAAAAGGAACGGATCTTGATCCCACGCATCCATGGTGACGGCGAAGGCGTCGTCTGATCGGGCATATCTTTCTACTCCGCCAGCGAAGCTGGTCTTGCTCGTGACATAGCGAACCGAGTCCTTCTGCTCCTCTGCCAATGTGCGAGCCAATTCACGAGCCCACTGAAACGCCTTGCCCGTTGTATTTTGTTTCCAGCTTGTGCCTTCCCATACGAACCATGAGCCGGTGCTATGGCAGTATCTCAGCCTGTTACGATGTAGGGCGGCAAAGCGGATCGCTGCGCTGTCCTCAGTGACGAGGTCACTAAAGTTTTGATTGGCGGCTGGGCGGGAGGGCTTCCCTCCCCGCTGAACCGGCCGATACTGTTCCAGCGCTACCAATTGGCCAGCCGTTTCCGAGGGAGGAGCTAATTCGTACATCACGCTGCCCTCCTGTTTGCTTTCAGGGCATCATTGATATCGCCGCCTGATCGGGACGCCACCGTGAGAACGATCCGTCCTGCGTCGTGCCAGCGTGTTCCGCACGCGTCGATTGCCCGGGCGTTCGCGCCACTCTTGTCGGTCTCTGATAACAGCGTTAGGGCGTCGATCCCCGAGAGAACTGGGAGCGTTCCCAGGCCGCCCACAGAGCCCATTGCCCAAGCCGGCTTGAAACCAAGCTGGCGAGCCGCAAGAGTCGTCTCGATACCCTCACCGGCCGTGAGGCCGGCTGTTACCATCTCATCAGGATCGAGTTTTATTGCTGCCTCGGTTGCATCACCCAGCATCCGCCGATCAACTTTTAGGCCTTCTGACGTCAACCGGGTACGGTGGATGGCCTTCAGCCTGTCAGTGCGCACGCAACGCATCGCCGATACCATAGCCGGAACTTCTATCAGCTTACCCGCCGCGTCCTTCCACGGACATGCCGGGTGGAACCGGATGGAAATCCCCGCGACTTCGTCAGGAAGCGTCAGGCAACGGCTTTCTAGATACGTCTGGACGATGGCCCCCCGGGGGTCGAGCGCCTCACCCCACAGCTCCACGACGCGGGCTTGCACCCACGCCGCCTTGCGTTCGGCTTCAGCATCGGGGAGGGCTGGAGTGAAGACGACTTGACGGACAGTCCTCTGCCCATCCGAAGGAGCCCAGGCGGGAAGACCCGCCAGAGCACGCACATGGTCACGGCATTGTAGCGGATCATCGCCCGCGAATGAGTTCACAACGAACCCCTCCGGCGCGTCCGGTTTGACAGTGACCGACAGGCTCCGATCCTGCCGAGAGTGGCCAGGCCCCGGAGCGAGCAGATAATCCCGGCCGGCGACTTCTCCACCGAGAGCGCGGGCCAGGGCTGCGAGGTTTATGGGGCGATCCGTCAAGCGTCACCGCCTTCCAAGAGGCCGAGGCGTTCGGCTTCTATTCGGGCTTGGAGCAGCGCATCCATTAACTCATCTATTTTAGATAATTTTAATGAGACGCCCTTTTTCGTGGGTCCGCGTTCGCCTCCCTCGCCATAGGGCGCGTAGACCCGAACATCGAGGTTGTGATGCCCCCGGTATTCACTCAAGCTCACGCGCACCTCTTGCGAGGCATTTTTGCCGATGGTTGCGATTACCAATCCGTCCGTCATGCCGCACCTCCAGTTGGGGAGGCCCAGACGTGATAGGTGAACCAGGGAACGAAGGCGGTCAGAAACGCCTTTGTGGCTTCGGCTTTTGGTCCAGCGAAATTCTCAAACGTTCCGCTCGTGGTATCCCATTCAATGCCGGTGACCTCTGTAAACCGCGCGACAACATCGGGGTGATTTACCGCTACCTTGAGGCGTTCATACCAATCCGCTTCCGCATGAGCGTCTTTCGGCGCGTAGCGGTTGAGCAGTGAGATGATTGCTGACTCAGTGCCGATGTACTGGATCCAGAGCTGACGCACCTCGACAGGATGCATCGGCTTGTTTGCTGGCATCAGCGAAAAGATGCTCACGCGCTGAGTTGACCCATAAGGGTGAAGTTGGTGCTCCATCATGCCGCCCTCACAACGCGGACGGGAGAATGCAGGACATAGCGCGCATGTGTGCCGCTGAACGCGCCGCCGTGCGGCTCATGGCGCGTTTCAATCGTGATGCCGTAGCTCCGCAGTTTGTAGATGTAGTGGCTCCAGCGTGGTGCCGGATTGTCGATAGGTGTGACGCCTCGTTCGCCCCGCTCGATTAGATTCTTGAGTGCCCAGGCTTCGCGGCCCTCTAGCAGAAGGCTCTTGCCACCAACGATGACGTCAAGGTGCACAGCATGACGTTTGTTCGCTCTTGCCTTTCCCATTTCACTGATCCTCCCCGAAAACCGCCACTGGATCGATGCCACAACGGTGGAAATACTGAGCTACCCGGGGTGTCGTGCGCTTGCCTTGGTGATAGAGCCGCATAGCCTCACGGTCGTTTTCCAAGAACGCGATCAGAAGAGGCTTGGAGACGTAGAGGGTATTCGTCCCGACGTGGCGTCCTAGGTCATGAGTGTAGACCCAGGAGCGGATTGTGGTGACTGCTCGCTTTGCCAAGTCGGCAGCATCAGACGTACTGATTGCCTCCGGCCAATGAAGCGGTTTCAGGACGTTCTCTCGACGAGAGTCGCGATGAAGTTTCTCGTTGCATTGAAGCAACGATGTGTTAGAAGAACGATGCATTGTAAAAACTCCAATGAGCCTCGCGCGGTCCCCGTGTCGGGGTTCTTTTTTGTCCGCTTGAATGGCCCTGTGATTATGGGTTCAAGCGGCTTTCGCGGTGCTTTCGGATGTTGATCGCCGTTGCCGTTCCGCCATCCAGGTCGACACTATGTCGACGCGATAGCGGACGGATTTCCCGATTTTGCTGAATGGCGGAGTGTCACCGGTCAAGCGGCGCTTGTTCCAGGTAGATGCACTGATCCCGGTAATCTGCGCGAGCCTCCTAGTGTCGACGTATTCGTTCAGGTCCATTTCTCTCACCGTTTCTCTCTGCCCGGACATATCGGGCACGGTGAGATAATCAGGCGAAACGACGAGCAAGGTAATCGCGAAACTCGCTCGTTTGTTGTCGGGGTTTCGCTAGGTGCGATGGTTTTGAATGGCGCGGGTAAACGAAACTTCCGGCATTCGTTCGTCCAAGCTAATCCAGCAAGTCTCGACGAACTCTGAGAATAGGCTCGTGCTATCGGTCGAGGGTTTTGTCCCAGTCAGAAGCCACCATAAATGGCCCATGGCCCGTACGTAGTATTTTTTCCATTGTATCGGTTTACGGCCGGTCTTTGCTTTATGGCTCCAGGTGAGCTCCAACTCGATCTGACTCATTTTCATCAACGCGTCCAAGCTTTCCAGCGCGGACCTGAGGGTCTCGCGGTGTTTTCTCACTTCCTGGTAAGATCGAGTTTGGTCGAATTCCATGTGAGAGGCCCACGTCTCCTCGACCGCAGCGCGCCGGGCGAAGGCTTGGGCTGAGAGACCAAGTACGCGAGTGAGCTGATGGATCGCGCCTTCCAGCATCTCGTCAACTTCCGTGCGGACACGTGCTTCTGTTGCGTCCCAGGCAAAGTCGGGGATAGACGTGACGCAATGCCAAAGATGAGAGCGTACGAGCCCATACGGCCCTTCACGCACCACAATTGAGCTCTTGTGCTCTGCCCTACTCGCTATCCTTGGCTCTGAGTTTTTTGCCAGCAGTTCGCGTATGAAGTTGTCCACCGGCAGCCGTATTTCCTCTCTGGGTAGCTTCCACCCATCGATTTCGTCTCCTCCTGTCAAAAACCCGGCCGACGCTCGGAACTTTTCACCTAGACGACTTGCCTCGTCGCTCTCGGATTTTGGGTAGCCCAGGCTTTTCAGCAGGACGTAGGCTTCACGGTCGCTAAGTTCGCTCGCAACTTGGTCGTACATTGCACCGCACTGCATTTGACCGCACGATTGAAGGTGACACACGGCAGCCCCGGTGCGGCGGGGTTTTCGGATGGCCGTCCTAGCCGTGTGTCGTCTCGTGTCGTCTGCACTCGCCAGATTGAGTGCGGACTAACTGCGCTCCATCCGCGACGGGACAATGGTCGTGTCCTCATTCCCCTCCAACGCGGATGCGATAGCTCCTGAAACTCTGTTTGCCACCAATACTGTCGGATCGACCTGGAGGTGAGCATAAACTTCCGATGAGCGAATTGTGGCATGGCCGAGAAGTGCGCCACCCATCTTCAGGGATTCGCCTGACGAGACTGCGGTGGAACCGAGTGTATGCCGGAGAGTGTGGGGGGTCACGTTCGTCAGGCCAGCGCGCTTAATTGCCTCCGGCCAAACGCGCTTCGTGCCCTGATAAAAACCTGTGCCGCGTACCGCCGGAAAGAAAAAATCCGAGGGGTCGGACGTCGCGCTATTCAGAGCCGGGATGGACCGGAGGAGAACCAACGCAGGAGTCCCAAGCGGCCTCACGGAGAACCCCGTCTTGCTGTCGCCAAGCACGACACAGGAACGCACCCAGTCGACTTCCGACCGTTTGAGCCCGGCGGCCTCGTTCCGCCGAAAGCCAGTCAGGGCCCACAAGCGAGCGATGTTCAGCGCCTTCGGGTTCACTCCTTCCCTTTCGAGCTCAAGTAACGCTTTTCCAAGAGCCCTTACTTGATCGAGTGTCAGAAAGGCCCGTCTCTTGTTGTCTGTTTTGTTGACGCCGGCCGTCTCGCAGGGATTGGACACCAGGATGTCCTGCCTCTGCGCAAACGTAAAAACCGCTGAGAGGTCTCTAACCAGTTTTCGAGCTGCGCCTTCGCCGCCCTTCACAATGATCCTCTGTCGGGTCCCGACCTTCTCGTCCTTCGCCGTCTTGCCCGCCGCCACATCGCGAACGAACTGTTCAATTGTCCGGGGACGGATATCGCCGAGCTTTTTGCGTCCAAGGAGTGGGACCGCGTGATGCCGCAGTCTGCTCATGGTATACTGTTTCGTCATGGGCTTCATAGGCTGCCCTTGACGTTTGCCACGCTGGATCACGCAGCCAATCCGTTCGTACAGATCAATGAGATCAGCTAGCGTCAGTTCGTCACGTTTGGTGTTGCGATCCTCGGAGGGGTCTCCGCCCATGGCAACAGCCCCGAGGTGCTTGCTGGCCTCGCCTCTCGCCTCGTCGGGCGTGATAACGCCGTAACGACCAATTGTCAGGTTTCGACGGGTCGCTTTTCTCCCACCACCTCCGGCCCGATAGCGGACGATGAATGTCTTCTTGCCGCTTACCTCAACGCGCAGGCCAAACCCTGCCAAATCAGCATCCCAAATCTCATAGCGAGCGGCGCGCGGTTGGGCAGCGTCTACGACTCGCTTGGTCAATCGGACAGGTTCTCGTTTAGGAGGCATGCATTCCTTTGGGGTCCACTTGGGGTCCACCGTATCAGCAAGCTCCAGGATAAACTAGGCCAAACGAGGAAACGAAAACCCTTCTCCACCAAGGATTTCGGAGAGACGCGGACACTTCAGGAATCTAGCGGAAACACTGGTGACAACCTTGCCAAGGTTGGGGTCGAGGGTTCGAATCCCTTCGCCCGCTCCAATTTCTTCTTCGTCTGCAAGAAGATACCAAAAACCGCCTTCGGGCGGTTTTTTGTTGTCCGGGGCAGGCGGGTCAGCGCCTGACATTGTCTGCAGGGGCTATGCCGCCTTCAGGGCGACGTCGTCTTTGGCGATGCGAGCCAATTCGAGACGGATGAGCTGCGCGGACCGGGTTCCGATTCCCGGGGACTTTTCGATGTCGTCCGCGACGGCGATCAACTGGGCAAGCGTCAGGATTTGGTCCTGCGCGAGCGCTCTCCATGTGGAGAACGGTAGGCGAAGCTTCGGAATGTGTCCGGAGCAGATCTCATGAAATTGGGGCATTGGGCTCCGGAAGGACGCAGGCCGGGTAACCCAGCGGTCGCCGTCGAGGTGTCGGGTTCGAGCGACTTCAACGAGGTTCCCCCGGGTTCGTTCCGGCCGACGTATCGCCTCGCGGCTATTGGGCGGTAAAGAACGTCAGCACGACCTCGTCCGCGTCGCTCAAGAGACACAGGAAGCGATTCGGCTTGTCCGTCTTGTCACGCTGAAGATAGGCCTCGCCCATGATGACCATCCGGATGGGCGTGCTGCCGACCTTCGTGTCGGCCTTCGAGATGGCGAGCGAATCCATGTCCAGCACGATCTCGTCGAGCGAAGGCGAGCTCTTCTGAAGTGCTGCGAGACCGGACTTTCGGCAGGCCTCCACTTGCGGAGGCACTTGCGAGAAGGCCGGGGAGGCTGTGGCGGCCACCATCGCAAGGACGACGGCGATTGAGCGTAAGCGCATGTTTTGACCTCGGCTTGTGGGCAGGAAGAGAGGAGCAGATGCGCGCCTAGGACGCGCCATCCTGCGGTCGGTCCGGTCTCCGTTCATGAAGTGCGGGTCCTGACCCAGCAATTGTCGAGAGAATAGCCCGACAGCGCGATGAATGCGTTATTGGCATAAATGATCGGGTTGCCGGGCAGGCCCGCATCCGTCACGATCATGGGCATCCGCGTCAAACGCACGGCCTCGACGAAAAAACCGTCCTGCTCGCGCACGTCGTCCACATGCCGCTCCGATAACGCCCGCGCGGCGGTGTCCGGGACATCCTCTTCGTACTCGTTCAAAACAACTCCGGTGGTCGGCGGCGGTCATTGCGCCGGGCTCATCACGTCTAGCACGGTCCCCGGATTAACCAAGCTTTCCCGGCGCCGACCCGCCGCTGCTGGACATAGGGTGTCCAGACCGGTCTCGCGGAACGCGGAACCGCCGCGACCGTAGCGCCCGAGACGATCGCGACCGGTCGTGCTAAGCATGGTCAGCGGCCGAAAAGCCCGTCGATCGAGAGGATGGCTTCGCCGGCCGAGCAGAGCGCGGGACATGCTGCCTACAGGCGCTGACGTCAAACCAACAGCCCACCTCCTCGCGGTTGCCACCGCCGTTCCACCCTACGTGCTTCGGCAGGACGAGGCGGCCGCGCTGGCGCATGAGATCTTTGCGCCGCGCTACGAGGATTTCGCCCGTCTCGCGCGGGTGTTCGAGACGAGCGGGATCCGCACCCGACGCGCCGTCCGGCCTCTCGAATGGTACGCCACGCGGCTTGGCTGGCCCGAGCGGACCGCGGTCTATCTCGAGGGCGCCGAATCGCTTTTCATCGATGCCGCCATGAAGGCGCTGGCCGCCGCCGGCTGCCGCGCCGAGGAGGTCGACACCGTCGTGACGGTCTCGTCGACCGGAATCGCCACGCCCAGCATCGATGCGCGCGTGATGGGCCCGATGGGTTTTCGCCCCGATATTTCACGTGTTCCGGTCTTCGGCCTCGGTTGCGCCGGCGGCGTCACCGGGCTGTCGATCGCCGCGCGTCTCGCCGAAGCCCGCCCAGGTTCCACGGTGCTGCTGGTGGTGATCGAACTCTGCACGCTGGCCTTTCGAATGGACACGCTGACCAAGGCCAACGTGGTGGCGTCGGCCCTGTTCGGCGACGGCGCGGCAGCGTGCGTGGTGCGCAGCGGCGGGCAGGGACTTGCTCGCATCGCAGCGTCGGGGGAGCACACCTGGCCCGACACCCTCGACATCATGGGATGGAATGTCGACCCGCTGGGCTTCGGCGTCGTCTTCGCCCAGGCGATCCCGCCTTTCGCGCGGCAAAATGTCGGACCAGCCGTCACGGAGATCCTCGAGCGGTCCCATCATGCGACGGAGAGCGTCGACCGCTTCGTGTGCCACCCGGGCGGCAGCAAGGTCATCGAGGCTCTGGAGACGGCGCTCGACCTTCCGGTCGGATCTCTCGACCACGAGCGCGAAGTGCTGGAAAGTCACGGCAACATGTCGGCGCCCACGGTTCTGTTCGTGCTGGAACGCGTGATCGCCGACGGCCTGCCCGAACTTTGCGTCGTCAACGCCATGGGACCGGGCTTTTCCACCAGTTGCGTGGTTTTGGAGAAAGCCGCGTGACGCTCGGCTTCGCGGTCCTTCTCTTCGTCACCCTGCAGCGCGGCGGCGAACTCCTGATCGCCCGGCGCAACACCCGCCGCCTGATGGCGCGGGGCGCGGTGGAGGTCGGATCGGGGCATTATCCGCTGATCGTGCTGCTCCATGCGAGCTGGCTCGTCGGCTTGTGGTGGCTCGGTTGGAACCGGCCGGTGAACCCGGGTTGGCTCGCGGCCTTCGCGGCCCTGCAGGCGGGCCGGGTCTGGGTTTTGGTCACCCTCGGCGAGCGCTGGACGACCCGCATCATCGTCCTGCCCGGCGCGGCGCCGATTCGCAGCGGCCCCTACCGGTTCCTGTCGCATCCCAATTACTGGGTGGTGGCGGGTGAGATGGCGGTGTTGCCCCTCGCCTTCGGATTGCCCGTCTGGGCGTTGACATTCTCGATTCTCAACGCGGCGGTTCTGGCAATCCGCATCCGCGCGGAAAACCGCGCATGGGCGGAGCATTCCCTCATCTGAGCGCCCGAATTCGAAACACCGAACCCCTGGCCGCGCTTGCAGCCAGGGGTTCGGCAATCAAAAGGAATCGACTCGGTTAGCGGTTGGAATCGTCCTTGCCGTTGGGGCTGCCGTCGCCGCCGCCGTTGCCGAAGCCGTTATTGCCGCCATTGCCGGCGTTGTCGTTGTTGCCGTGGCCGCCGTTGCCACCACGACCGTTGCCGCCGCCATGGTCGCCATTACCGTGTCCGCCATTGCCGCCACGACCGTTGCCGCCGTCATTGCCGACATCGCCGCGGCCTTTGGAACCGCCGCCGAAATCGCCGCCATTGGGGCTTTCACCCGCATTGCCGACGGCATTGTCGTTGCCGGGGTTGCCGGCGCTCACGCTGCCACCTGCGCCTCCGCCGACGCCGCCGGTCGTGCCACCGGTGCCGCCGCCGCCCACGCTGCCGGTCGTTCCGCCGGTGCTGCCGCCGGTCGTTCCGCCGGYGCTGCCGCCGGTCGTTCCGCCGGTGCTGCCGCCGGTGCTTCCGCCACCGACGCTCCCGGCGCCACCACCCGCACTCACGCTGCCGCCGCCATTGGAGACGCTGCTGGTCCCGCCGGCGACGCCACCGACGCTACCGCTTCCCGAGGAAGCTTGGCTAACTCCGCCCGCCAGACCACCGGATCCGTTATTCCCACCGGAGCGGCCGTTGACAGCTGCGCTGCCGCCCGGGTTCGACACTCCCAGCGTGCCGCTCATCTCGCCTGGCGTCGTGGTGGCGCCGAGCGAACCGGTCACATCCGAATCCCGCCCGGACATTTGAGCGGCGGGACGAAGCGAACGGGGAAGAATCGCGCAACGGCACACTTCGTTGCCCTCGACGACGCGAAGGCGACAATTGCCATACATCGAGGGGTCCGCGACCGCCGGCTGGCATTGCTGCCCCGGCATCGTCGGCTGAGCGAAGGAGGGGGTCGACAGGGCGACGAAAAGGGCTGCGCCGGACAACGCGAGAGCACGCGAATATTTCATGGAAACACCTCGGAGAACAGGTTAACTGGGGTAGGCCGCTGTGAAGCAACCTGACTGCCGAGAATACGTCAAAGAGGCGTCATAGTTCCGACGAGAACGATAGAAAGATATTCAGTATAGGGCAGGAACTAYTCCAATAAATTATCTTTTATAGCCAAGTTATACAAACATTAACGAGTCATTAAATTAAAAAGCCCTCGCGGACCATTACGGTCTACGAGGGCTGATCGAATCAGTAGCTCAAATTGTCTGCTAATAATTTAGAACGCGCAGAATGGTTCCCAACCTCATGCAGAGTCGTCTGCGATCAGTTCGCGCCGGCAAGCGTCAGCGCGGGTCGACGGGCGACCGGCAGGTCGGCTGTGGGCTCCCGGGTCTTGGCGCCCGAGGCCGAGATCCAACCCCGGCCGGCCTGGCGCGCATGAAAGACGTGTCCGGTCTGGGCAGGCGGCAGAATGGCCGAGGTGAGGTTGTCGAGCACATAGGTGCCTTGCTGGGTGGCGACCGCCAGCACCGCGTGGGTCTCGCCCTGCGCGGTCGCCCCCACCGCAATCGACAGGGCCGAGGCCGGCCAGCCCCGTTCCATCAGGAGCTTGCGTTTCAGGAGCGCGAAATCCTCGCAATCGCCCTGTCCGCTGGTGGGCAGGGCCCAGAAATCCTCCCGTCCGTATTGCTCCATGTCGGACACCTCCACGATGGTGTCGTTCACGTGGCTGTTGACCTGCCGAAGCTCCGTCATCCGCCGGTCGGTGAGAACAACCTGGCCGGCGGGCTTCGCCGATGCGGCAATCGATGGGAGAACGCATAATACGCCAAGCAGAATTCCGCCGACGAAACGGTGAGAGTTTAGTGCCACGCTGGAGCCCCCTAGAATATTTCCGGCACGGAGCGGAACTTTTAATCCGTGACGCTGTTATCTACCGCGTTTTCATCATGAATTTTAGCCTAGATTGTGGCGTTCGTGATCTGGCCTTCGAGCGTGCCGGTCCTTCGACCCCGAGAAACGGGATGCGAGACCCCCTCGGCTCCGGCTATCCTCGCGCATCGATCACGCGCGGGACCCGCATTCATGCCCTCACAACCCCCACAGATACGCGTCGGAATTGGCGGGTGGACCTTCGAACCGTGGCGGGGGACCTTCTATCCGGAGGGCCTCGCTCAGAAGAAAGAGCTCGAATATGCGAGCCGGCACCTCGGCTCCATCGAGATCAACGGCACCTATTACGGAAGCCAGAAGCCGGAGAGCTTCGCCCGCTGGCGCGAAGAGACGCCGCCGGATTTCATGTTCTCGGTCAAGGGTCCGCGCTTTGCCACCAACCGGCGCGTGCTCGGCGAGGCGGGCCAATCCATCGAGCGGTTCTTCGGCAGCGGCGTGCTGGAACTCAAGGAGAAGCTGGGGCCGATCAACTGGCAGTTTCTCCCGACGAAACAATTCGACGCCGCCGATTTCGAAGCGTTCCTCGAGCTTCTGCCCGGAACCGTCGAGGGACGGGCCATCCGGCACGTGGTGGAGGTACGCCACGACAGCTTCCGGGTGCCGGATTTCGTCGCGCTGCTGCGAAAGCATCAGGTCGCCGCGGTGCTGACCGACAAGGAAACCTTCCCGCATATTCCCGACGTCACGGCCCCGTTCGTCTATGCGCGCCTTCAGGCCGCGTCTGAGAAGATCAAGACCGGCTACTCGACGAAGGACCTCGACCTCTGGGCAAAGCGGGCGAGAGACTGGGCAGCGGGTGCGCTGCCGGACGACCTCGAATGCGTGACGGACGCGGAGAAAAAACAGCCCAAATCACGAGAGGTTTTCATCTACATGATCAATGGATTCAAGCCGAAAGCGCCCGCTGCCGCGATGGCCCTGATCGAGCGGGTGGCGAAGGGACGAACCGCATAGGCGGGAAGGCTTCTTCGGATGTGAGTCAAAAAAAATCCTGCGAGCCGGAACTCCTGCAACGATATTGCATTAGGCTATCGCTAAGCTTCTTGCTTAGCCTTTTGTCTAATCCGTGTGAGCGCCTGTCGATGGCGGGGTCACGCCTAAAGGAGCTCCCATGGCAACCTATTCTGCGCTCGAAAACACCTTTCATCTCGATGCCAATGAAGTCAATTTCACCATCACCGACACTCTGCCGGACGGCACGAATCCGACGCCGGATGATGCCAGCATCGTCGGGAACACACTCGCCAATATTCTGACGGGCGACGATTCGGACAACAGGCTGCTCGGCGGTCTTGGGCTCGATCGGCTCGTGGGCGGCCGCGGCAGCGACACCTACATCCTGGATGAGGATGCCGGCGACCAGATCGTGGAAGACGCCAATGGCGGCTATGACAGCGTCTCGTCCTCCTTCACACATACCCTTGCGGCGAATGTCGAAGAGCTCGAATTGACCGGAAAAGCCAACATCAACGGCTTCGGAAACGGGCTCGACAACGTACTATCCGGCAATGACGGCAACAATATCCTCGTCGGAGGTGACGGACAGGACGACCTTTATGGCGATGACGGGGATGACGTTCTGGACGGCGGGAACGGCGACGATAATGCCTCCGGCGGGCGCGGCAACGATATGATCACCGGCAATGCTGGCGATGACGTTCTCAGAGGATCTGCCGGCGATGATACCATCGAGGGATGCGCCGGCGCCGACGAGGCTACCGGCGGCGAGGGAAATGACACCCTGTCCTTCGCCTCCGCGGCCGCCGGGGTGACCGTCTCTCTCATGCAGGAAAGAGRCGGCGAGAACCCTGGCGATTATTACATCGAGTTCGAAAACATCGCCGGTTCGTCATTCGCCGACAAGCTCACGGGAGATGACTCCAACAATATGCTCCAAGGCGGCGGCGGAAACGATACGCTCGACGGCGGCGCCAGCTGGGACTTGCTCGAAGGCGGCGCCGGCGACGACACCTACATCGTCGATCATTACGCCGATATCGTTCTGGACACCGCCGGCGTCGACACCGTCAAGACATCGGTGGCAGGCTATGTGCTGGCGGACGGTATCGAGAACTTGGTCGCTGCTGGCGCCAAGAACTACTCCCTCACCGGCAATGGCGCGAACAACGCGATCACGGGCGGCGCCGGAGCGGATGTTCTGTTCGGCCAGCTCGGCAACGACATTCTGACCGGCGGCCAGGGTCAGGACCAGTTCTGGTTCAACACCAAGCTGAACAAGAAAACGAACGTGGACAAGATCGTCGATTTCAACGTGGCCGACGACACGATCTACCTGGATCGCGGGATCTTCAGCGCGCTCTCCAAAATTTCCAAGAACGGCGTCATCAAGTCTTCGAGCGTAAAGTTCGGCACCAAGGCGACCGACAGCAATGACCGCATCATCATCAACAAGGACGCTGGCGCGGTATATTATGATGCGGACGGCAGCGGCAAAGGAGCAGCCATCTGTTTCGCCAAGGTCGAGAAAAAGACAGCTCTTACTTTCAGGGATTTCGACTTTCTCTGATAATCGTGGCCGTGTTTAGAACGGAGCCCGCTCGCATCGAGCGGGCTCTTTTTGCTCGATTGCCGCCAGATCGACACCATGCTACCGGGGCGGCTCATTGGGGAAAGCTGCCGATGGCGCGAAAAGGCCTCTTTGCCCGGGGCGATACCCTTCCGCTGATCCGTCGCCTCTGGCGGGACTGGATGCGGCCGCATGCGCGCACCCTGGCGCTGGTGCTGCTGCTGGTGCTCCTGGTGGCGGGCGCAACCGGGCTTTATCCGGTTCTCATCAAGGCGGCGTTCGACGCCTTCACGGCCAAGGACGAGACCGCGATCCTTCTGGCGCCGCTCTTCGTCATCGGCGTGACCTCAATCAAGGGCTTTTCGCTGCTGGCGCTCACGGTGCTCACGAACAAGGTGGTGACGCGCATCGAGGCCGACATGCAGACGGCGCTGTACGGCCATATGATCGACGCCGATCTGGCGCAGATCGGACGGGAGAGCCCGGCGGCGCTGACGCAGCGCTTCACCACCGATTTCCTGTTCATCAAGGAAGCGCTGACGCGTCTCTCGACAGTCTTTCTGCGCGAGGTCGCGACGATCGTCGCGCTCATCGCCGCCATGCTGTGGATTGATCCGGTGCTCACGCTGGTGGCGGGCGCCACGGTCCCCTTCATCGCCCAGCCCATCGGCAAGATCGGCAAGAAATTGCGGCGGGTGGCCATTTCCACGCAGGAGCAGACCGGCCAGATGGCGAGCCTCATCACCGAGAGCCTCGCCGGTACCCGCATCGCCAAGACCTATGGACTCGAAGGTTACCTCAAAGCCAAAGCCGCCACGACCTTCGACGACGTGCGCAAGCTCAAGATGAAAGCCGCGAATGCCCGCGGACGGCTCGACCCGCTGCTGGAGGCCGGCGGCGGCTTCGCGGTGGCGGCGGTGCTGGTTCTGATCGGCCAGCGCATCGTCTCCGGCGGCTCCACGGTAGGCGATTTCACCGGTTTCGTGAGCGCGCTCATTCTCGCAGCCCAGCCGATCCGCGCATTGGGCAACCTCAACGCCATCGTGCAGGAGGCAGCCTCCGCCCTCCAGCGCACCTTCGCGGTGATGGACGACACGCCCCGCATTCAGGATAAGCCGGATGCGAAGGCCCTTGCGATCAAAGGCGGGGAGGTTCGCTTCTCGGCCGTGGAATTTTCTTACAATGCCGACCAGACCGCTCTCCATCATGTGGATTTCATCGCCGAGGCGGGGCGCACCACCGCGCTGGTGGGTCGCTCCGGCTCCGGAAAATCCACCCTCCTGTCGCTCGTCCCCCGCCTCTATGACGTAACGGCAGGAGCGGTTTTGATCGACGGGCAGGATGTGCGCGACGTGACGCTGAAATCCCTGCGCTCCGCCATCGCCATGGTCAGCCAGGACGTGGTTCTGTTCGACGACACGGTGCGGGCAAACATCGCATTCGGACGGGCCGACGCCACGCACGAGGAGATCGTCGAGGCGGGCAAGGCCGCGGCCGCGCACGACTTCATCATGCGGCTTCCGCAGGGTTATGACACGGTGGTGGGCCCGGCGGGCGGGCGGCTGTCGGGCGGCGAGCGCCAGCGGGTCTCCCTGGCACGGGCCTTCCTCAAGGACGCCCCGATCCTGCTGCTCGACGAGGCGACCAGCGCCCTCGATTCGGAATCCGAGCGGCTCGTGCAGGATGCCATCCGGCGCTTGATGAAAGGACGGACCACGCTCGTCATCGCCCACCGTCTCTCGACGGTGCGGGATGCGGACCGGATCGTCGTGATGGAAGCGGGACGCATCGCCGAGATGGGCTCCCACGACCAATTGATCGCCGCCGCGGGGGCCTATCACCGGCTGCATCGGCTGCAATTGTCGCACGACGCCGAACCGGTCGCTCTTCCGCCGACGGCTACTCCCGCCGCATGAGCCGGTCGACGAGCACGTTCGACCAGAAGCCGGGGCGGAAATCGCGCTCCAGCGCCTCCGGGTCGTAGATCGTCTCGACCCAGGTCATGAACGGAATGCCCTTCGCCTCGCCCTCGCGGCGGTAATGCTCGAAGAAAGCGTCGAGGATGCCGGTCTTGGAAAAGCGGAAATGGCCGAACCGGGCCGAGAGCTGGCCCATCGCCTCGTCGACGGTGCGGCCCTCATGGACGATGAGGTAGAGGACCGCCACGAACCCCGCGCGGTCGGCGCCGGATTTGCAATGCATGATCGCCGGATAGGCGAGCCCGTCGAAGAACGCCTTGGCCGAGAGGATCGTCTCGCGATCCGGCGCGCCGCGGGAGCGCACGACGAATTCGGCGAGCGTGATGCCGAGCCGGTCGCACACATCCTTCTGCAACTGCCAGGAGCCATGCTCCCGTCCGCCGCGCAGGTTGACGATCGTGCGGATGCCCTGCGCCTTCAGGCGCGCGATCTGGTGCGGCGCCGGCTGGGCGGAGCGCCACAGCTTCTCGGATACCCGATGCTTGTTGAGGTAGAGCACCCGGAACACGCCATGATCGGCTAGCAGCATGTGCAGCCAGGCGCGCGCGCGGTCGAGGCCGCCACGCAGGGGCTTGTCCCAGCGGGCGATCCGCGCCATGCGGCGCGCATAGCGCGTTTCAGGCTTCAGGTAGCGGTTGATCAACAGGCTTTCCATTGTTGTGACGGTCCCGGCGATGCCGGGATCGGGCGGATTTCGGCGGTTATCGACCATGGGGGGGCATTAATCAATCTGAGGGCCGATCTGCCGCCCGACCATCCAATCGGTTGCCGCCTCGCGGCCTGTCGTGTAAGGGGTGCGTTTCGATACAACCCTCCTTGCCGTTCGAGCCGCTGGGACCGGGCATCAGGCCCGACAGCTTCGCATCGCCAAGGCAACGCATTCAGGAGAGCGGCGTCATGTCGTCCACTTTCGAGACCGTCGCCGGCATCATTTCCGAAACCGCCGACATCCCGCGCGACCAGATCACGCCGGAAAGCCATGCCATCGACGATCTCGGCATCGATTCGCTCGCTTTTCTCGATATCGCGTTCGCCATCGACAAGGCTTTCGGCATCAAGCTGCCGCTGGAGCAATGGACGCAGGAAGTGAACGAGGGCAAGGCTCCGGCCGAGGAATATTTCGTGCTCAAGAACCTTTGCGCTCATATCGACACGCTGGTGGCCGCCAAGAAGGCCTGACGACCCCAGAAGCATGTTCCCGGCGGGCCGGCCCAAAACGGGCTGGTTCGGGGAGGCGATCGGCGACAGAACGCCGTCCGGACATCCTCTCCCGCGCCCGACCTCTCCGGGAACGACATGAGAATGGCTCGGACCCCGGATGCGCCTCGAATATTTTGAAATGATCGACAGGGTGACGCTCCTCGACCGCGCCGAAAAGCGGATCGAGGCGACGTCCACCGTGCCCATGGAAAGCCCGGTTTTCGAAGGGCATTTCCCAGGCCACCCGCTCGTGCCGGGCGTCCTGCTCACCGAAACCATGGCGCAGGCATCGGGTTATCTCGTGCTGGGCATGATGGATTTCACCCACATGCCGTTCCTCATGGCGGTCGACAAGGCGCGCTTTCGCACCTTCGTGGGACCCGGYACGGTCCTGACCGTGGCCGCGACGCTGGAACATGAAGGGTCGGGCTACGCCGTCACCAAGGCGCGGATCCTCGTCGAGGGCAAGCCGATCTGCGATGCCGAGCTGCGCTTCCGGATCATGCCGTTCCCGCCCGGAATGGATGAGCAATTGCGGGCGCGGGGGCGCCAGATCGGGCTTTTGTCAGCGGAGATCGTCTGATGCGGGACGTCGTCATTACGGGACTGGGCATCGTGTCGGCCGCGGGAGAGGGCGTGGATGCGCATCTCACCAGCGCCTCGCCCCCCACCGATCTCGACACCTTCGCGCCCTATCCGGTCCACCCCATGGTGCCGCTGGATTACGAGCGCCAGATCCCCAAGAAATCCGACCTGCGCCAGATGGAAGCCTGGCAGAAGCTCGGTTGCTACGCGGCGGGCCTTGCCCTCGACGCGGCGGGCGTCAAGGACGATGCGGACCTCAAGAGCCGCATGCACCTGATCGTCGCGGCCGGCGGCGGCGAACGCGACTACGCGGTCGACGGACAGATCCTCACCGGATTGCGCACCGCCGAGAACCCCGGCGTGTTCCTCAACGAGCGCCTGATGGGTGACCTGCGGCCGACCCTGTTCCTGGCGCAGCTCTCCAACCTGCTGGCGGGCAACATCTCGATCGTTCACGGGGTGACGGGCGCGTCGCGGACCTTCATGGGGGAGGAATCGAGCGGCATCGATGCGATCCGCATCGCGCAGGCCCGCATCGCTTCCGGCCAGGACGACATCTTCCTCGTCGGCGGCGCCTATAACGCGGAGCGGCCCGATGTGCTGCTGATCTACGAGATGGGCGGCTTTCTGTGGAAGCAGGCGCACCGCCCGGTGTGGAACCGTCCCGTCGAGGGCGGCGGCATGATCCTCGGGAGCGGCGCGGCCTTTCTCGTTCTCGAATCCCGCGAGCACGCCGCGGCGCGCGGAGCGAAGGCGCTGGCGCGCATCGCCGGCGTCGCCTCGGATCGCGACCGGCGGCAGGACGGCAGCGTGACCCGGGCGTTGAAGCGGCAGGCCGAGACGCTGGAGGCGAAGCCGGACGTCATCATTTCCGGCGCCACGGGCGTGCAGGGCATCACCGAGGACGAGCAGGCGGCGCTGACCGAGATCGCCCCGAACGCGGCCATCCATGCGACGGGCGACGTTACGGGGCACATGATGGAAGGGCAGGCACCGGCCGGCATCGCCATCGCGGCGGCGTTGATCGCCCGCGGACAATCCAACGAGGCGCTCGTGACCTCCGTCGGCCATTGGCGCGGCGAGGGCTCGGTGCGCGTCACCAGGGCTTCTTGAGGGAATACGGCATGGCAAAAAGCGCGGCGTTTCGCGACAACCAGGGCCGTCCGCTCGTCGCCGTCACCGGCATGGGCGTGGTCACCTCCATCGGCCTCGGCAAGGAGGAGACGTGGGGTGCGGTGACGGCCGGCAAATCCGGCATCAAGCGCATCTCGCGCTTCCCGACCGAGGGCCTTCGCACCACCATCGCGGGCACCATCGATACGCTCGATGTGACGCCCATGAGCGCGCCGCTCCTTTCGGAAAGGCTGGCGATGCTCGCGGCCGACGAGGCAGTCGGTCAATCCGGCCTGCCGCTGGCCGATTTTCCGGGGGCGCTGTTCATCGCCGTGCCGCCGGTCGAGATGGAATGGCCGCAGCGTCAGGCGCTGGCGGAAGCCTCGGGACAGGATGGCGATGTCACTTACAAGGACCTGCTGAAGGCCGCCTCCACCGGCAAGTTCAAGGCCTGGCACGAACTCTTCATCTTCGGCACGGTCGCCGACCGGGTGGCGGACAAGTTCGGCACCAGGGGCTCGCCGATCTCGCTGTCGACGGCGTGTTCGTCGGGCGCCACGGCGATTCAGCTCGGCGTCGAGGCGATCCGCCGCGGCGAGACCGATGCGGCGCTCTGCATCGGCACGGACGGTTCAGTGAATCCGGAATCGCTGGTGCGCTTCTCGCTGCTGTCGGCCCTGTCGACGCAGAACGACAACCCTGAGGCCGCCTCGAAGCCTTTCTCCAAGAATCGCGACGGGTTCGTGATGGGCGAAGGCGGCGCGGCGCTGGTGCTCGAGAGCGCCGAGGCGGCGAGCGCGCGCGGCGCCAGGATCCTCGGCTACGTGCTCGGCTGCGGCGAAAAGGGCGACGGTTTCCACCGCACCCGGTCGAGCCCGGATGGAGCGCCGGGAATTGCCGCCATCAGGGCCGCGCTCGACGATGCCGGCTTGTCTCCCGATTCCATCGATTACGTGAATGCGCACGGCACCTCGACGCCCGAAAACGACAAGATGGAGGCCATGAGCTGCATGGCGGTGTTCGGCGAGCGCATGCTGAAGGTGCCGATCTCATCCAACAAATCGATGATCGGTCACACGCTCACGGCGGCAGGCGCGGTCGAGGCCGTGCTGTCGCTTCTCACCATCGCCAACGGCCGCATTCCGCCGACCATCAACTACACCAATCCCGACCCGGCGATTCCCCTCGATGTGGTGCCGAACCTGGCGCGGGATGCGGATGTGAGGTTCGTACTGTCGAATTCGTTCGGCTTCGGCGGGCAGAACACCTGCCTGGTCTTCGGCGCGGAACCGCCGCGATGAGCCGCGTTCTCGTCACCGGCGGCGGAAAGGGCGTGGGGGCCGCCATCGTGCGGGCGCTCGCAGCGGCCGGCCACGATGTGGATTTCACCTATCGGTCGTCGGGCGATGCGGCGGCTTTGCTCGCGACGGATCTGATGGGCGCGTATCCCGACCGCACCATCACGGCGCATGCCCTGGATCTGTCGGACCAGCAGGCCGTCGACGCCTTCTGCGACGCCATCGAGCAGGAAGGCTTCTTCGGGCTCGTCCACAATGCGGGGCAATCCTACGACGCGCTTGCCGCCATGATGCAGCAGGACAAGGCCGAGGCGGTCATGCAGGTGAATTTCTGGTCGCTCACCCGCCTCGCCAAATCGCTCATGCGGGGCATGATCCGCGCCAGGGCCGGCCGGATTGTCACCATCGGTTCGGTGGCGGCCCTGCAGGGCAATCCCGGCAATGCGGCCTACGCGGCGTCGAAGGGGGCGCTGATCTCCTATTGCCGCACGCTGGCGGTGGAGACGGCGAAGCGGGGCGTCACCGTGAATGTGATCGCGCCGGGTTTCATCGACACCGACATGATGGCACCCTACGCGGCCTATCGCGACAGCATGGAAAAGCAGATCCCGGCCGGCCGCTTCGCCAAGCCCGAGGAAATCGCCGGCCTCGCGGCCTTCCTCATGAGCGAACCCGCGGCTTACATGACCGGCGCCATCCTGCCCATCGACGGCGGGCTGACGTCGATGATGGGCGTGCATCGATAGGGTGCGGTGTTCGGCCGAGCGCGGCGTTCACACCGCCAGATATCTCTGCTGAAGATCCGGGCGCGCGTCGAACGACGCCCATGGCCCGTCGAACACGACGCGGCCGCTGTCGATCAGATAAAGACGCTCGGTGCAAAGGCGCGCAAACCGGACATTCTGTTCGGCGACCAGCAGTGCCGTGCCGTTCTCGCGCCGGATGGCGATCAATTGCCGGGCGAGCTGTTCGACGATGACCGGCGCCAGACCCTCCGTGGGCTCGTCGAGCAGGAGAAACTCCGGCCGCGCCAGCATTGCCCGGGCGATGGCCAGCAATTGCTGCTGCCCGCCGCTCAATTCGAAGCCGAGGCGCTGGCGCAGATTGGCGAGCATCGGAAACAGCGCCAGCACGTCCTCGACCGAATAGGGAGCCACTCCCGGACGGGCCGCATGCCCGCCCATGGCGATGTTCTCCGCAACCGTCAGGTGAGGGTAGATCCGGCGATCCTCGGGCACCAGCCCAAGGCCGCGACGGGCGCGCTGGAAACTGGGCAGCGTCGTGATCTCCTCGCCACGATGGAGGATGGGTCCGACGACGCGCGGACCGCCGTTCATGATGCTCTTGAACAGGGTTGTCTTGCCGACGCCGTTCCGTCCGAGGATCGCCACGCCCTCGCCGTCGGCGATCGACACGGTGACGTCCTGCACGATGTGGCTGTCGCCATAGAAAGCGTTGAGCGGTCCGACTTCAAGCATGGACAGGCTCCGACCCGAGATAGATCTCCCGCACCATGGGATCGTCGCGCACCTCGGCGGGCGTGCCGGTGGCAACCACGGCGCCCTGATGGAGAACGGCGACGCGCGACGCGAGGCCGAACACCACGCCCATGTCGTGTTCGGTCAGCACGATCGTCATGTTGTGGCGCTCCCGGATGGCGGCGATCAATTCGGTCGCGCCGCGACGATCGGCCGGCGACATCCCGGCGGTCGGTTCGTCGAGCATCAGGATTCGCGGACGCAACGCGAGACTCATGGCGAGCTCCAGCCGTTTCTTGTCGCCATGCGACAGGAGGCGAGCCGGCTCGTCGCGCTTGTCGATCAGGCCGACCTCCAGCAGCGTCTCCTCGACCGCGGCGCGGACATCCGCCGATGGGCGGCAGGCAAGCCGATGGGTGGGGCGCTTTCCGCTGTTGCGCTCATAGGCCTCGATGGCGATGACCACGTTTTCGTCGGTCGTGAGTTCCGGAAACACCCGCGCCACTTGGAACGATCGTCCGAAACCGAGACGGACGCGTTTCCATTCGGGCATCCGCGTGACGTCCTGTCCCTCGAAGCGCACGGTGCCCGAATCGGCGAAGACCTCGCCGCTCAGCACCTTGAACAGGGTCGTCTTGCCGGCGCCGTTGGGGCCGATGACCGCGAAGGTATCACCCTCGGCGACCGCCACGTCGACGCCCTTCAGAACTTTCACCGATGGATAATCCTTCACCACGCCGGTGGCGACGAGGAGCGGGTCGGCCGCGGGGCTGCGATCACTCATCGGACGATCTCCGGCCGCGCGACCAAGGCGGGCTTGCGGCTCATGCGCTTGCGCAGGCGCGACAACCCGCCGAGAAGGCCGCCCGGAAAGGCGAGAACGACCAGCAGCAGGATCGATCCGATGACGATTTCCGACAGCCCGTGCAAGGTGCGTGTGCCGTATTCGAGAACCGCGAAGATGAGCGCGCCGACGGCGGGTCCCCAGAAGCTCTGGACGCCGCCCAGAAGCGTGTAGAGAATCGGCCGCGCCGAAAAGGTCCAATGCGCGATCTCGGGCGTCAGCAATTGCAGCCACGGAGCATAAAGCGCCCCGGCGATGGCAGTCGTTCCCGACGCGATGGCAAAGGACGACAGGCGATAGGCTCCGACATTGATGCCAAGAAACGCCGCGCGCTCGGCATCCTGCTGGAGGCTCTTGAACACCCGCCCCATGCGGCTGTGCATCACCCACCACAGGCCAGCGACCAGAAGCGCGCACATGACGAGCATGAAATGATAGTAATTCTCGCCGCTCGCGAGATCGATGGTCGTGAAGCCGAGCGACAGTCGCGGCCGCCTGATGCCCGTAAACCCATCCTCGCGGCCGAGCGCCGGAATGTAGGACAGCAGCAGGTAGACGATCTGGCTCAGCGCCAATGTCAGGATGGCAAAGTACACGCCGACGGACCGGCGCAGGGCGATGATTCCCACCAGGAATGCCACGAAGGCTCCGAACGCGCCGACGGCTGCGAAGAGCAGCAGGGGATGGATCCCCGGCGCGACCTTCGCGGTCCATGCGAACGCATAGCCGCCGATGGCGAAGAACGACGCATGGCCGAAGCTCACAAGGCCCGTCTGCCCGAACATGAGGTTCCAGCTCAGGCCGAACACCACATGCAGCGCCAGCGTTCCGGCGACGAAAACGATGCCCTTGTTGGTCACGAAGGGCAGGGATGCGAGGACCACCAGCACGATGGCGCCGATGGCGAGGTCGCGCCGCCAGTCGCTGCCTCTTGGTCGCGCTGTCATAGGCGTGCTCCTGCGATCAGACCTTGCGGACGCACCAGCAGCATCACCGCCATGGCGACGTAGAAGAAGATCCCGGGCACTTGGGTGAAGATGACCGAGCCGTAGGAATCGATCACGCAGAGCAGGATCGATGCCAGGAAGGTGCCGCGAATGTTACCCATGCCGCCGACGATGAGGACGCCGAAGGCCTGCACCACGAACACGCTGGCGAGGTTGGGCGACAGGGTCTGGTTCGGCAGCAAGAGCCCGCCGGCGAGCCCCGCGAGGAAGAAGCCGATCACGACGATCCAGGCATAGAAGCGCGGCACGTTGATGCCGAGCATGCCTGCCATCCAGGGATCGCTCGCCACAGATTTCATGAGCTTTCCGGTCGCCGTGTGCTGCAGGATCCATTCGAGCAGCCCGTAACAGAGAACGCCCAGGACGATGATGAAGATGGCGAAGAGCGGCATGACGAGATCATCGACCATGAATGCGCCGCCAAGCGCAGTCGGCGTCATCACGCTGTGAAACGACACGCCCCAGATGGCCTTGACGGCGCCCTCCGAGATCAGCAGCAACGCGTAGGTGGCGATCAGCGAATAGGCCTCGTCCACATGCTGGAGCGGGCGGAAGACAAGGCGCTCCACCACGAGCCCGCACAAGCCCACGACGATTCCCGCCGCGATGCTGATGAGAAGGTAGGCGACGAGCGAGGTGTCGCTCGCGAAGGTTTTGACCAGCGAAAAGGCCAGATACGCCCCGATCATGAAAAAGCCCCCATGGGCGAAGTTCAGGATGCGGAGGATGCCGAAGACGAGCGTCAGCCCGGTGGCGAAAAGAAACACCACCATGGCGGTGAAAAGCCCGTTGAACAGGGGGCCGAAAAGAAGCGCTAGCATGATGGCTCATCTGTCCGTCGCCTTGCCGGCGAACATGCCGGCAAGGCGCGAGAGGAAGTGCGGCGCAAAAAGCAAACGAACACTCAGCGCTTGTTGTACAGGAACTTCAACGGCTGGCCGGGCGACGGCTCTTCGCTGAGGCCCTCGTCCTTGATCACCTTGTGGCCGGTGATCTTCCATCCCTGCTCGGTGTCATCGGGTCCGAACTGCACGAAGTTGATGTCGCAGATCGCCTGATGGTCCTCCTTGCGGATTTTGCGCATGCCCTTGCACGAGTCGAATTCCAGCCCTTCCAGCGCCGCGATCACCTTGTCGGTGTCGGTGCTGCCGGCTTTCTGGATGGCGTTCGCATAGGCGAGCACGGAGGTGTGAGCCTCGCCCACATAGCCCGCCGGATACTTGTCGTTCGTCGCCTTCACGTAGGCGTCGTAGAGGTCGTCGTTGATCTTGTGTCCCTTGTAGGCGCCGTAGAACCAGTGGAAGCCGGACCACAGGCCCGGAGGCGTGTTCTTGCCCATCGCCTGCGCGATGATGAATTCGCTACCCGGGTCGACGAGAACCTTGAACTTCTTGGTAAGTCCGTAGGCCGCCGCCTGTCCGAACATGGTGACGGCATCGCCCCCATAGACGCCGCAATAAAGTCCTTCGGACTTGCTGCGCATGAGTTGCGCAATCTCGTTCTTGTAGTCGGTCGCGCCGAACTTCGCCCAGATCGCATCGGTGATCGTCACCGGCTTCTTGTTGAGCTCGGGGTAGAATTGCAGCATGCCGTCGACGAAGGAATCCCAGTTCGACGTGCCGATGGCGGTTTGCGGATTGATGGCGGTCCAGTCCGAGACGGCCGGGTAATCGCCCGCCACCAGTTTGGCAAGCGCGCGCTGGCGCGAATAGGCGTGGTCCGCGGTGCGGAACACGTTGGGGCTGAACTGGTCGTGGGTGAGTTCGTTGGCGGCTGCCGCCGAGACGACGAGGACGGACTTGTCGGCCTGCAGGGTCGGCGCGATGGCGAGCGCCACGCCGCTCGACAACACGCCCAGCATCAGGTTCACGCCGTTGCCCGCGAGATCCTTGGCGGCCGCGACACCCGCCGCCGGCGCGGCCTTGTCGTCGCGGGTCACGAGCTCGATCTTGCGGCCGAGCACACCGCCCGCCTGATTGATCTGGTTGACTGCGATGGTCGCGCCGGCGAGCTGATAGCGGCCGATCACCTCCTGCGAGCCGCTCAGCGGCGCGATGAGGCCGAGACGGATCGGCTGGCCTTGGGCGAAGCTCGGACGCGTAAAGCTTCCGAACGCGCTCGCGGCGCCGAAAACCGCAAGCGATTTGGTGATCTGGCGCCTTGTGAAATCTGTCGACATGGTTCCCTCCCTTTATTTTATCTATCAAACGGTAGTTAGATTCTGGGGCCCGTCAATGGCATTGATGCGCGCGCCCAGGCGCTATTCGGTGTAGATGCCGGCGGTCAGAAGCGACGCGGAGGCAAGGTCCGCCCCCTGTCGATTGGTGTAGAAGCCGGCGCACAGGCCGCCATCGACCGGCACGATCGCGCCGGTGACGTAGGAGGCGGCGTCGGAGAGAAGGAACAGCACCATGGCGGCGATTTCGCCCGGCTGCGCCATGCGGCCGAGCGGGGTCCGGTTGTTCAAGACCTCCTCGACGAAGCGCGGCGGAATTCCCTTGCGGACCAGCGGCGTGTCGACGCCGTTCGGCGCCACCGCGTTGACCCGGATGCCCCGGCGTCCCCACTCGATGGCCAGAACCTCGGTGAGGCCCGAAACGCCGAATTTCGCCGAGCAATAGTTGGAGCGGCCCGCGAAGCCCCCCAGCGAATTGACCGACCCGATATTGACGATGGCGCCGCCGGTTTGGGCCAGCATGCGCCGACCCGCCGCTTGGCATGACAGGAACATGCCCTTGAGGTTGGTGTCGACGACGAGATCCCAGGTGGCTTCCGTCATGCTCTCGGCGGGAGCCGGGCGGGACAGCCCTGCAGCGGTGACAAGGCCGTTGAGAGGACCGAACTCGGCTTCCAGGGCCGCGATCGACGCCTCGGTCGCCTCCGCGTCTCTGACGTCGAAGGGCAGAGCCAGCGCCTTACCGCCCGATTGGCGGAGTTCGGCGGCGATCTCTTCAGCGGCGCTTTCCTGCAAGTCCCCAACGCCGACCGCGGCACCGGCGCTCACGAGGGCACGGGTCACCGCCTCCCCGATGCCGGAGGCCGCGCCCGTCACCAGAACCGTCCTGCCCGCAAAATCGAAGCTGACGTCACGCGAGGACGGCTGCATGGCACGTTCCTTCTCGCCGGCGCTGTGCCGGTGGGTCTGTCAAGAAAAGGCGGTTACGGCGAAGGCAAGATTTTCGCGCCTTTCAATTATCTAACAGTTGTTAGATACTGGCGTCAACCGCGTTGCCGGGTTCGCCGCGAGAGGGACTGGAATGGCTGAGTTCGACGGACAGGTCTGCGTGGTGACAGGCGGCGGCCGCGGAATCGGCCGGGCCATCGTCGACATGTTCGCCGCCGAGGGCGCGGAGGTTCACTCCCTCGACATTGGCGAGCAGCCGACATCCGGCGATACCGGAAATGTCCATCGTCACCATTGCGACATCACGGACCTCCCGGCCGTGGAGGCTTTCTTCGCGGCCCTCGCCTCCGCGCGACACAGCGTCGACGTGCTGGTGAACAATGCCGCCGCCGTCACGCGCGCGGTGCCGATCACCGCGCTGTCGCCGGAGGAATGGGAGCGTACGATCGCCGTCAACATCACAGGCACGTTCAACGTTACGCGAAGCGCGCTGCCCCACATGCGCACCGGCGCGCGCATCATCAATCTCGCATCCACCTTCGCGCATGTCGGCTCGCCCGGTCGCGTCGCCTACTCGACCACGAAGGGCGCGATCCTTGCCTTCACGCGCAGCCTCGCCCTCGATACGGCGGAGCTGGGCATTCGCGTGAACTGCATTTCGCCGGGAGGCATCGCCACCGACCGCCTCGTCGCGTTGTTCGGGTCGCAGCAGGAAGCGGAGGAGCGCCTCGCGCCGCTTCACCCCATCGGTCATACGGGCAAACCGTCGGACATCGCTGACGCCGTGTGGTTCCTCGCCTCGCGCCGCTCGGCCTTCATGACCGGCGCGGATCTGCGCGTCGACGGCGGATACACGGCGCAGTAAGGGGCGATCCGTCACCGTGCGGCGGCCCTTGCTTATATTTCGAACGTTTGTTAGATTTCGACGAAAGGGTGCCGGCTTGTGCCGGCTTTCAACAAGAGGCCGCCATGGCGAAGTACAACCTGATCGCGCTCACCAACCCGCTGGAAGGGCGCGACGACGAATTCAACGATTGGTACACCAACGTCCATCTCGCGGACGTCCTGAAACTGCCCGGCGTCACCGCGGCGCAGCGCTATCGCCTCGCCGACACGCAGCATCGCGCAGGCCCGCTGGACTGGGCCTACATGGCCGTCTACGAGATCGAGATCGACGACATTTCGCGGACGCTCTCGGCGCTGAAGGCGGCGAGCGGAAGCGACGCGATGCCCCTTTCGCCCTCGCTCTCGCCGGAGCGCATGGTGTGGATCTACGAACCCATCACCGAACGGGTCGAACGCCCGGCCGCCATCGCCGGCTGACCGGCAGCTGCATCAGCGCATCGATACGGAAGAAGTGACATGAAAGTACTGGTCCCGGTCAAACGGGTTGTCGACTACAACGTGAAGATCCGCCTCAAGTCGGATGGATCGGGCGTCGAACTCGCGAACGTCAAGATGTCGATGAATCCGTTCGACGAGATCGCGGTCGAAGAGGCGATCCGCCTGAAGGAAGCCGGCCGGGTCACGGAGATCGTCGCCGTGTCCATCGGGCCTGCCCAGGCCCAGGAAACCCTGCGCACCGCGCTGGCGATGGGCGCCGACCGGGCGATCCTCGTCAAGGTCGACGGGCCCGTGGAGCCGCTCGCGGTCGCCAAGTTGCTGAAAGGTGTCGTCGATGCCGAACAGCCCGGCCTCGTCATCCTCGGCAAGCAGGCCATCGACGACGACGCCAACCAGACCGGCCAGATGCTGGCGGCACTGCTCGGCTGGGGCCAGGGCACCTTCGCGTCGAAGGTCGAAATCGACGGCGAGACTCTGCGCGTGACGCGCGAAGTCGATGGCGGCCTGCAGACATTGGATCTCAGACTTCCGGCGATCGTCACCACGGACCTGCGACTCAACGAGCCGCGTTACGCATCGCTCCCCAATATCATGAAGGCGAAAAAGAAACCGCTGGACGAGAAGGCTCCGGCGGATTTTGGCGTCGATGTCGCGCCGCGCCTGAAGGTGCTCGCCACCGAGGAACCCGGCGGGCGCAAGGCCGGCGTCAAGGTGAAGTCCGTGGCCGAACTGATCGACAAGCTGAAGAACGAAGCCGGCGTGCTCTGACCGGGCCGTTTTGAAGAGGAAACACGCATATGGCCATTCTTTTGATTGCCGAACACGACAATGCAACGCTGTCCGACCAGACCGCCAAGGCTCTGTCGGCTGCGCTGCGGATTGGCCCGGAGGTCCATGTTCTGGTGGCCGGGAAGGGCGCGCAGGCCGCGGCCGAGGCGGCGGCCCGCCTGGAGGGAGCGGCCAAGGTTCTCCTCGCGGAGGCAGACGAACTCCAGCAGCAGCTTGCCGAGCCGCTTGCTGCGCTGATCGTGTCGCTTGCGCCCGCTTACGACACAATCGTGGCGCCCGCCACCGCATCGGGAAAGAACGTCCTGCCGCGCGTCGCCGCCCTGCTCGACGTGGCGCAAATTTCCGAGATCGTCGCAGTGGTGTCGCCCGACACCTTCAAGCGTCCGATCTATGCGGGCAATGCCATTCAAACCGTGCAATCGACCGATGCCACGAAGGTGATCACCGTTCGCACGGCTTCGTTCGCCTCGGCTGGAAACGGCGGCTCGGCGACGATCGAGCGGGTCGACGCGGCGTCCGACCCCGCCTTGTCGGCCTTCGTCGAGAACAGGCTCTCCGAATCCGACCGTCCCGATCTGTCGGCAGCGAAAATCATCGTCTCTGGCGGCCGCGCGCTCGGCTCCGCCGAGGAGTTCAAGCGAATCATCCTTCCGCTTGCCGACAAGCTGGGGGCGGCTGTCGGCGCGTCCCGCGCCGCGGTCGATGCGGGCTACGCGCCCAACGACTGGCAGGTCGGCCAGACGGGCAAGGTGGTGGCGCCCCAGCTCTACATCGCCGTCGGCATTTCGGGCGCCATCCAGCATCTCGCCGGCATGAAGGATTCCAAGGTGATCGTCGCCATCAACAAGGACGAGGAGGCGCCGATCTTCCAGGTTGCCGATTACGGCCTCGTCGGCGACCTCTTCACGATCCTGCCGGAACTCGAAAAGGCGCTTTGACATGGCTGAGGTCTCGGGTGCGCTGGCGGGCGTCAAGGTCGTCGATCTGACTCAGATGCTGGCCGGTCCCTATTGCACGATGCTGCTGGCGGATCAGGGCGCGAACGTGATCAAGATCGAGCCGGTCGACGGCGATCCTACGCGGCATTTCGGGCCTTTTCCGAAGGATGACACCGCGCACCATTTCGGCGGCTATTTCCAGAGCACGAACCGCAACAAGAAAAGCGTCGCGCTCGATCTCAAATCCGCCGAAGGAAAGGCGCTGTTCCTGCTGCTCGCGAAGGATGCGGACATCGTGGTGGAGAATTTCCGCGCCGGCGTGATGGACCGGCTCGGCATCGGCTACGAGGTGCTGGCGGCGGATAATCCGCGTCTTGTCTATGCGGCCATCCGCGGCTTCGGCGATCCGCGCACGGGCGCGAGCCCCTATGTCAATCGACCGGCTTTCGACGTGGTGGCGCAGGCGATGGGCGGCGCGATGGGAATCACCGGCCCCGATGCCGAGACACCGATGAAGATCGGTCCGGGCGTCGGCGACATCTTTCCGGCCGCGCTCGCAGCCTTCGGCATCATGGCGGYGCTCCACCATGCGACCCGCACGGGCCAGGGACAATTCGTCGACGTGGCCATGTACGACGGCGTTCTCGCCATGTGCGAGCGCGTCGTCTACCAATATTCGTATATGGGAAGATCGCCCGTGCCCGAGGGCAACCAGCACCCGATCCTGTGCCCGTTCGGCACTTTCAATGCCCGGGACGGGCAGGTGACGATCGGCTGTCCGCGCGATTCCTTCTGGGCCGAACTCACCACCATCATGGGGCAGCCGGACCTCGCGACCGATCCGCAATTCGCCACAAACAATGCGCGCCTCGCCCATGCGGCCCAGACGGTCGCCATCGTTGAGGCGTGGAGTTGCGTGCGCACGAAAGCCGAGATCGCCGAGGCGCTCGACGGGCGCGTTCCCTTCGGTCCCGTCAACACCGCGGCGGATATCTACGCCGATCCTCATGTGGCGGCGCGCCACATGCTGGTCGAGGTCGAGCATCCCGGCTCGGCGCGACCCGTCACGATCGCCTCGACGCCGATCCGCATGACCGCCACGCCCGGTGGTGTCTTTCATCGGGCGCCGCTCGTCGGCGAGGATACTGACGAGATCCTGGCAGGCCTGGGATTGTCCAGCGCGGAGATCGCGGAGTTGAAGTCCCATCGGGTCGTGGCCGGCGGCCGCAACGAAGAAGCCGCCGAGCGCGCGTGAGGCTAGGGCCGTCTCAGCGAATGGGCGAGAAGCCTGTCGGCTTCAGGATTATCGTTTCCATCGTCTGGATATAGGGCGTGGTCTTGGGACCGAACGCGATCCATTCCGGGTCGGCATAGAGCTTGGCCCTGAGTTCGTCGCGCTGCGCCATGCTGTCATAGCCCCACATGGTGACGACCTGGTTCAGAGTGCCGATCTCGGAGACGAAATAGCCGATCATCTTCAGGTATTTGGTATGCAGCGCGAGCCCTTCGGCTTCGTACAGGGCGAGGAATTCCTGCACCTTGCCGGGATGAAACGTGTAGGTGCGCTTCTCGATGATCATGGGTGTTGCCTCTTCGCGAACGATCGGACGCACGCTAATCCGGCTTGCAATTAAATTCAAACAAATGTTAGAAAAACTGCCGCACGTTACCGGAGATGCATCACGAAGCGCATCGGCCCGACTGGCCTCGCCGAGACGGCATCGGAGGAAAAATGATCGAGCGCACGCTGTTTTCCCCAGAGCATGAGATGTTCCGCGAATCCGTTCGCCGCTTCATGGAGCGCGAATTGGCGCCGCACCACGAGGAGTGGGAGGAGAAGGGCGAAGTGCCCCGCTGGGCGTGGAAGAAGGCCGGCGAGCAGGGCTTTTTATGCGCCGCGATCCCCGAGGAATGGGGGGGCGTCGGGGCGGATCGCCGCTATTCGATCATCCTGATGGAGGAGCAGGCCCGGCTCAATCTGACGGGTCTCGGCTTTGCGCTCCATTCCGATATCGTCGCCCCCTACATCCATCATTACGGCAGCACGGAGCAGAAGCTCGCCTGGTTGCCGAAGATGGCGACCGGCGATTTCATCGCCGGCATCGCCATGACGGAGCCGGGCGGCGGCTCGGACCTCCAGGCCATCCGCACGACGGCGATCCGCGATGGCGACGAATACGTCGTCTCGGGCCAGAAGACCTTCATCACCAACGGCCAGACCGCCGATCTCTTCCTCGTCGCCTGCAAGACGGATCGCAGCGAAGGCGCGCGGGGCATCAGCCTGGTGATGGTCGAGGCCGACCGTCCCGGCTTCGAGCGTGGCCGCCGCCTGAAGAAGCTCGGCACCAAGGCGCAGGACACGTCGGAATTGTTTTTCAACGACGTGCGCGTTCCGGTCACCAACCTGATCGGCGAGGAGGGCAAGGGCTTCGGCTACATGATGCAGGAACTTGCCTGGGAACGCATGCATGTGGGCATCCAGGCCGTATCCTGCTGCGAGGCGGCGCTCCAATGGACCATCGACTACACCAGAAACCGCAAGGCGTTCGGCAAGGCGGTGATCGATTTCCAGAACTCCCGGTTCACCCTGGCGGAGATGAAGACCGAAGTGCAGGTCGGCCGCGTCTTCCTCGATCGCTGTCTCGAGCTCGTGCTCGAGAACAAGCTCGATACGACCACCGCCGCGATGGTGAAGCTGTGGACCAGCGAAATGCAGGGCAAGGTGCTGGACGCCTGCCTGCAGCTCCACGGCGGCTACGGGTTCATGTGGGAATATCCCATCACCCGCGCTTACGCGGATGCGCGCGTCCAGCGGATCTATGCCGGCACCAACGAAATCATGAAGGAATTGATCGGCAGGACCTTGTAGGGAACAGCGAGAGTTTTCGGGGCTACGCCCCGGCGATCTCCGCCTTCCGTCGCTCGGCGAAGGCCCGCCAACCGATCGGCTTGCGGCCGGTGACGGTCTCCACAATGTCGCTGACGGCATCCGCCAGCGGCAGCCGGCCGGCCTCGATTTCGGCGACGCCCTCCGCGAGGCTTGCCGCATAGGTCGGCTCCATGCCCTGCTTCAGCAGCCCCGGCAAAAGCTCGGCAGCCGGACGGGGTCTGTATTCGACGGGATGCCCCGTCACCTCCGACAGGATCGCCGCCACCTCGCCGAAGCTGAGCGCCTCCACGGCGAGCGGGTAGGTCTTGCCGGCATGGGCATCCGGATCGAGAAGGGCCGCGACCGCGACCGCCGCCATGTCGTCGGACGCGATCCAGCTCACCGTCCGGTCGCCGACGAAATGCACGATGCGGTCGGGACGCCGCCGGAAACCGGCCCACACCGTATCGATGAAGAAGTTCGGCCTGAGATGGGTGTATGCGAAACCCATCGCGTGGATCGTATGTTCGATCAATTGATGCCAGGCGAAATGCGCATGCGGCGTGTCGTCGGCCGCGAGCGCGCCGAGATGGACGAGGTGGCGGACACCCGCTGCTTTCGCAGCGTCGAGCAGGCGCTTGGAGTGGACCAGCATGTCGACAGTGTAGCCGGTCGAAAGAAAAACCGAATCGACGCCCTCGAGAGCGGGCCGGAGGGTCTCCGGGCGGTCGTAATCGAGGAGAATGGGAGAATGTCCCCGGTCCCGCAGCCGGCGGGCGCTCTCGTCGCTCCGCGCGGCGCCCAGCACCTCGACGGAGCGGCTCTCCTTCTCGCGGGCGAGAAGCTCCATAGCCGCGCCGCCGACCGTCCCCGTGGCGCCCGTCACCAGAATTCGTCTCGCCATCGTGGTCCCCTGTGGATTTTGTGCGTCTTCGGTTAAATTCTAACAATCGTTCGTTTTATCGACAATCGCCGGCGCCTGTCCAGTACGGGCCCTGTCGATGAGATCGGCGGTGGGCCCACGGGAAAATGAAAGTCCGCCGAATCTCGACTTGCGGTATTTTCGAACGAGTGTTAGGTTTTTGAAAGTGATGCTGCATCGAGGCAGCCAGATCGGTCACTTGGATTCGCGAGAATCCGCCGCCGGGCAGTTTGCAGCCCGACGCCAAGGGAGAAACGCATGCGTCGCCTTGAAGGGAAACTCGCGGTCGTGACGGGAGCGGCGAACGGAATCGGCCGCGCCAGCGCGCTTCGCTTCGCTGCCGAAGGCGCAAATGTYGCCATTCTCGACATGGAAGAAGAGAGCCTCGGAACGACGGCGGAGCTTGCCCGCCAAGCCGGCGCGAAAGTGCTGGCGATCACAGCCGATTGCACGGACGAACAGGTGGTGGCCGACGCGTTCGCGCGCATCTACGCCGAGGCCGGCTTCATCGACGTGCTCATGAACAATGTCGGCCAAAGCGCCCGGCAGCGAGCCTCGGAATTCTACGCGTCGTCGTCCGAGGTCTGGCGCTTCGTCATCGAGGTCTCGTTGATGTCGACGCTGATCGCGTCGCGTCAGGTCGTGCCGTCCATGCGCGAACAGGGGCGCGGAAAAATCGTCAACGTAGCGTCCAATGCGGGGCTCGCAGGCGAGATCGGCCTGTCCGAATATGCCGCCGCCAAGATGGGCGTGATCGGCTTCACACGCTCGCTTGCGCGCGAACTCGCGCCGTTCCGTGTCAACGTCAACGCGGTTTGCCCGGGCGTCACGAAGACGCGCGTGGTGGAACGCATCTCCGACGAGATCCTCGAACAGATTCGCAAGTCGATCCCGCTCGGCTTCTTCGCCGAACCGGAGGACATCGCCGCCGCGGCGGCATTCCTGGCGAGCGAGGATTCCCGCTACATGACCGGTCAATCCGTCGTAGTCGACGGCGGCCGCTGGATGGTCTGACGAGAAGTCGAAGAGTGACGACGCCCGTATCGCCGTCTCCCGTTCGACCTTAAACCGAACACAAGTTTGAAAATTTCCGAGACAGATCGAGAGAGCCGGTAAGATGGAAAAGATGCTGGAGAACAAGGTGGCGCTCGTGACCGGGGCCGGTCGCGGGATCGGCCGCGAAATCGCCATGCTCATGGCCGCCTACGGCGCGAAAGTGGTGGTCAACGATCCGGGCGTGTCGCTCACCGGCCAGGACGAGGAGAACGATGCGCCGGCGCGCGAGGTCGTTCGCGAGATCAAGCATGCGGGCGGCGAGGCGGTGGCGGATTTCGGCTCCGTGTCCGATCCGGTCCAGGCCCGCGCCATGGTGGAGAAAGCGGTCGAGACCTTCGGCAAGATCGATATCGTGGTGAACAATGCCGGCATCCTGCGCGATGTCATCTTCCACAAGATGACGGACGAGGACTGGGACTCGGTCATCCAGGTTCACCTCTACGGCAGCTACAATGTCAGCCGCGCCGCCGCGGAACATTTCCGCAAGCAGGAAAGCGGCACCTTCGTGCACATGACGTCGACGTCGGGACTCGTCGGCAATCCCGGCCAGGCCAATTATTCGGCCGCCAAGATGGGCATCGTGGGCCTGTCGAAATCGCTGGCGCTCGACATGGCGCGCTTCAACGTGCGCTCCAATTGCATCTCGCCCTTCGCGTGGAGCCGCATGGTCGGTTCGATTCCGAACACGCCCGATCAAGAGGAACGCCTGAAGACCCTCAAGATGTTGACCCCCGACAAGATCGCGAACGTGGCGGTGTTTCTTGCCAGCGACGCGGCCAAGGAGGTGAACGCGCAGATTCTCGCCGTCCGCGGCAATGAGGTGTTCCTGATGAGCCAGCCGCGTCCGCTGCRCTCCGTCCATCGCTCCGAGGGTTGGACGCCCGAGACGTTGCGCGATCATATGCTTCCAACCCTGAAGCCGTCCTTCATCCCGCTCGAAATGTCGCGCGACGTGTTTTCCTGGATGCCGGTCTGACGATGGAGGCGTATCTCAGATACGAGGACGTCGAGATCGGCTCCGTCTATCCGCCGGAGCCGGTGCTCTTCGAGATCGGCGACGGGAATGTGGACGCGTTCCTCGCAGCCACCGGAAACGAAAGCGATCTCTATGACGAGCGGCACGGAGCGCGGCGCGCGCCGTCGATGATCGCGTCCGTCTATTTGATCGACCTCCTGACGGCGCGCCGCAGCCCGCCCGGCGGCATCCACGCCAAGCAGGCGATCCGGTTCCACCGGTCACTCGCCGTCGGCGAAACGCTCGCCCTGCAGGCCCGCGTCGTCGACAAGTACGTGCGCAAGGAGCGGCCCTATATCGTGTCGGAATTCGAGGCGCGCGGAAGCGACGGCGTTCTTGCCGCCAGCGGGCGGATCACGTCGATCTGGGGGAAAGACCAGTGAACGCGGATATCTCCCAGGTGTCGGCCATTGGCGGCTCAGCGCCGGGCCGCTTCATCGCGGGCGAGAGTCTGCCGGTGCTCAGCCGGCATGTCACGCAGCGCATGATCGACGACTACGCGAAGGCGTCGGGCGATTTCAACCCAATCCATGTCGATCCGGATTTCGCCCGCAACGGCCCGTTCGGCCGCACCATCGCCCACGGCTTGATGACGCTCGCCTTCGCGGCGCAGATGCTCAACGCGTGGACGAACGGCGCCTTCGACGAAAGCGGCGAGATCGACGTGACTTTCATCGCGCCCGTCTTCGCGGATGACCTGCTGGAGATTACCGGCACCGTCGAGGAAATCTTCGAGCGCGAAGGAAAGCCTGCCGCGCGCGTGAGGCTGATGTGTCGCGTCGGCGATCGGCAGATCCTTGCGGGAACCGCGATTCAACCCTTCGAACCGATAAGGAAATCCTGATCATGGCGCGTGAAGCAGTCATCGTGGGTGTGGGCGATGTGCCCCTCATCGGCGGGCGGGTGGTCGGCGGCGGTTCCGTTCTCCAGGTGCAGGCCCGCGCCGCGAAGGCAGCCCTGGATGATGCGGGCATCGCCATGCGCGACGTCGACGGGCTTCTGGTCGCGGGGATGTGGGGCAATCCGGGCCCGGGTCTGCTGGCGTCGGTCACCCTGGGCGAATATCTGGGTGTGTTTCCCCGGTTCGCCGATACGACCAATATCGGCGGCTCCGCCTTCGAGGCCCATGTAGCCCACGCGGCCATGGCGATCGAGCGCGGCTATTGCGATGTGGCGCTCATCGTCTACGGCAGCGTGCAAAAAAGCGAGCGCAGCCGCACCCTCGGCGGTCGTCCGTCGATCCTCACCATGCAGTTCGAGAACGTCTGGGGCATTCCCCAGCCGGTCGGCGGCTACGCGCTCGCCGCCATGCGCCACATGCACGAGCATGGCACCACGCAGGAGCAGCTCGCGGAAATCGCGGTGGCGACGCGCAAATGGGCCAGTCTCAATCCGGAAGCGACCATGCGCGATCCGATCTCCATCGACGACGTGATGTCGTCGACGCCCGTCTCCGATCCGCTGAAACTACTCGATTGCTGCCTCGTCACCGATGGCGCCGGCGCCGTCGTCATGACGAGCGCCGAGAATGCGAAGGCGCATGGCTGCCGCTCGATCAACATCCGGGGATATGGCGAGGCTCATACGCATTGGAGCATCGCCGCCATGCCGGATCTCGCGCGCCACATCGCGGCGGAGATGTCCGGCAAGACCGCGTTCGACATGGCGGGGATCGGGCATGACGCCATCGATGTGGTCGAGTGCTACGACAGCTTCACCATCACGGTTCTGCTGACGCTCGAAGCTCTCGGCTTCTGCAAGCGCGGCGAGGGCGGCCAGTTTGTGTCGAACCAGCGAACCGCGCCGGGAGGCGCCTTCCCGCTCAACACGAATGGTGGCGGCCTGTCGTATTGCCACCCCGGCATGTACGGCATCTTCCTGCTGATCGAAGCGGTGCGACAGCTCCGGGGAGAGGCGGGCGAACGCCAGGTCGAGGGCGCCCGCACGGCGCTCGTTCACGGGACCGGCGGAACGCTTTCCTCCGGAAGCACCGTCATCCTCGCCAACCATTGAGGAGCCAGAGATGTCGCAAGGTTCAGCCTACGAGAAGCCGCTTCCCGTCGTCGATCCCGGCACCGAGCCTTTCTGGCGCGCGGCGCGGGAGCATCGCCTGTCGATTCCCCGCTGCCGGTCCTGCGGAAAGCATCATTTCTACCCGCGCGAACTCTGCCCGCATTGCCATTCGGACGATCTCGAATGGACCGACGTGAGCGGCAAGGGCGAGATCTACACCTACACCATCGCGCGCAAGCCCGCCGGTCCGGTCTTTGCCGCCGACGTTCCGTATGTGATCGCGATGATTGCCCTCGACGAGGGCCCTCGCATGCTGACCAACATCGTGACCGAGGATGTGGAGAGCGTGCGGATCGGCGATCGCGTGTCGGTGTCGTTCGACGACGTGACGCCCGAGATAACCCTGCCGAAATTCACGCTGGACAAGGTCTGACATGAGGTCGACCCACATCCCCGAAGAAATCGTGGCGATCGGCGACAGCCTGCTGCGCTTCGTCGATCAGGAAATCGTGCCCCTCGAGGAAGCCAATCGGGCGCTTCTTTCGAGCGATCGGACGATCTTCGACGAGGCGGGGCGTTTCACGCCCGAGGTGGAGGCGCTGAAGCGCGAGGTTCGCATGCGGTCCGCCGCGCAGGGCTTCTATACGATGTTCGGGCCGGAGGAGATCGGCGGCGGCGGGCTCGGACCGCTCGCTTCGGTCTATCTCAATGCGCGGCTTTCCAACCATTGCGGCCCCGGCCGCGTGCTCGTCCATCCGGTGGTGATTCCCTCGCCCTTCACCAACGGCCTGTCGCCGGTCCTGACCCATCTCGATCCGGCACTTCGGGAACGCTACCTTCCGGGTCTCGCGAGCGGCGACAAGACCCTCTGCTTCGGCCTGAGCGAACCCGATGCGGGATCCGATGTGTTCGCCATGAAGACCCGCGCCGTGCGCGAGCGGGACGAGTGGGTCATCACCGGCTCCAAGCAATGGATCACCAACGGGCCCTATGCCGACTACGCGATGATCTTCGCCGTCACCGACCCGGCGCTCGCGGCACAGCGCAAGGGGGGCATCACGAGCTTTTTCGTCGACACGAAAGCGCCGGGATTCTCGGTCGTGTCGACGATCCCCATCATGGGTCAGCTCGGCGCCGAAATCGGCATCCTGGCCTTCGACGGCCTGCGGGTCGCGGACAATCACCGACTGGGCGCAGTCGACGAGGGGTTGAAGGTGGCGCTGGGCGGCGTCAATATCGGACGGCTCGGCCTGTCGGCGACCTGTGTGGGAATGGCGCGCTGGGCTCTCGAGCAGGCCGTCGAATATGCGAAGGTCCGCAAGACTTTCGGCGTCCCCATCGGGGAGCATCAGGCGGTCCAGATTCTGATCGCGGATTGCGCCACCGAGCTGTACGCGGCCGAGACCATGCTGGTGGACTGCGCCTTGAAGCTCGAACGTGGCGACCGGGTGCTGGCCGAAACCTCGATGGTCAAACTCCATTGCACGGAAGCGGCGAACCGCATCTTCGATCGTTGCATCCAGGTGCATGGCGGCATGGGCCTGACCAACGAACTCAGGCTTGAGGCGGGCTACCGGTTCACCCGGTCGATGCGCATTCCAGACGGAACCAGCGAAATCCAGCGACGTACCATCGCGCGCGAACTCATCGCGAACGGCGTCCATTTCTGAGGCGAATGACAAGCATGAAGCAAGTGGCGCCCACGAGCCTCGACAGTCTTTTCCGGCCCCGCTCGGTGGCCATCCTGGGTGCGTCGGACGATCCGAACCGCATTTCCGGGCGGCCGCTCCGCTATCTTCTCGAGGGCGGTTTCGCAGGCAGGATCTACCCGGTCAACCCGAACCGCGAAACGGTGCAGGGCCTCAAGGCCTACCCGTCGCTGACGGCGGTTCCCGACGTGCCGGATGTGGCGTTGCTGGCGGTACCGGCCGGCTTGACCGAGGCCGCTGTCATCGAATGCGTCGAGAAGGGCGTGCGCGGGGCGGTGATCTTTTCCGCCGGCTACGCCGAGAGCGGCGAAGAGGGTCTTGCCATCCAGCAGCGGATCAGTGACATCGCGCGAGCAGGCGGCCTGCGACTCCTCGGTCCGAACTGCCTGGGCATCTTCAATCCTCAGATCGGTTTCTTTGGCACCTTCACGCAATCTCTCGATCGGGAGATGCCGAAGCCCGGACCGCTCGGCATCATCAGCCAGAGCGGCGCCTACGGGTCGCATATCGCCTATCTGGCGCGCCGCCGCGGCATCGGCATCAATTACTGGATCACGACAGGCAATGAGGCGGATATCGACGTCTCCGAAAGCCTCGTATGGATGGCAGCCCAGCCGGACATCAAGGTGATCATGGCCTATGTGGAGGGAATTCGCGACGGAGCGCGCTTCCGCGCCGCCCTTGAACTCGCGCACGAAAACCGCAAACCCATCGTAATGATGAAGGTCGGGCGTTCCGAAGTCGGCGCGAAGGCCGCCAGTTCGCACACAGCCTCGCTGGCAGGATCGGACGCGATCTACGATGCGCTCTTCCGCCAATATGGCGTGCATCGCGCAGCGACGACCGAAGAGCAGATCGACGTGGCCTATGCGTGCGCGCGCGGCATCTATCCGCGGGGCAACAAGCTCGGCGTTGTCACCCTTTCGGGCGGCGCCGGCGTGCTGATTTCCGATTCCGCCGAGCGGCACGGCCTCGATGTGGCGCCCATGCCCGAGGCGGCGCAGAAGAAGCTCAAGGAATTGCTGCCGTTCGCATCCGTTGAAAACCCCGTCGATACGACCGCCCAAGCCCTGAACGACATGAACCTCCTGGCGAAGAACATGGAGGTCATTCTCGACGAAGGCGGTTATGACGCGCTGGTCGGCTTCTTCTCCACCGTGCCCAACACGCGCACGCTCTCGGGTCCCCTCAGGAAGGCGATCTCTGATGGATGTTCGCGCTTCCCCGACCGGCTCATCGCCCTGTCGATGGTGGGTGATGAGGACGTCGTCCGGTCATACGAGGAAAGCGGATTCCTGGTTTTCGAGGATGCGGACCGCGCCGTTCTGGCGCTCGCGGCGCTGACGCGCTTTCAGAAATCCTTCGAGCGCGCGCCCGGCCTCCCGCCGGTCGCGGCGGCGGAGCCCCTGTCGGGCGAGCCTTTGTCCGAACATGCCGCGAAGGCTCTGCTTGGCAAAGCCGGAATCCCGTTCCTCGGCGAGCGTCTGGTGGCGGGGGCCGAAGAGGCCGCCGCGGCGGCGGACGAGATCGGTTATCCGGTGGTGATGAAGATCGTCTCGCCCGATATCGAGCACAAGACCGAGATCGGCGGCGTGCTCGTTGGGCTCGGCGAGCGTTCGGCGGTGACGGAGGGTTTTGCAACCCTGACGGCGCGTGCGGCGCAGCATCGCCCCGACGCGAGGATCGAGGGCGTGCTGGTGGCGCCGATGGCGAAGAAGGGCGTCGAGACCATCGCGGGCGTCAGCCGCGACCCCGTCTTCGGCCCCGCGATCATGTTCGGTCTGGGTGGCGTTCACGTGGAGGTGCTGAAGGACGTGACGTTCCGCCTGGCGCCGTTCGACCGCGCCGAGGCTCTGCGCATGATCGACGAAATTCGCGGCCGGGCGCTGCTTTCGGGAGTTCGCGGCGCTCCACCTTCGGATATCGACGCCCTCGCGGATGTGCTGGTCAGCCTTTCGCAATTCGCCGCCGCCCATCGCGACGATGTCGAGACCGTGGATCTGAACCCCCTGCTCGTCCTGCCGAAAGGCGAGGGCGTCGTTGCCCTCGACGCGCTGGTCGTTCCACGACGCGGGACTTGAACCGGATTGTTTTTCGAACTAGTGTTAGAAAATAATGAAGGAGTGCGATGCCAGCGGCATCTCTCCGGGAGGATCACGATGGTGGATTATTCGGGTTACAAGTACATCAAGTTCGACAAGGCCGGACGCATCATGACGGTGACGTTCAACCGGCCCGAGACGTTGAACGCCATGACGGCCGCCATGCACGAGGAGACCTCGCGCGTCTTCTACGACCTCGGCATGGATCATTCCATCGACGTCGTCATCCTGACCGGCGCCGGCAAGGCCTTCAGCGCGGGCGGCGACATCGCCGGCATGCAGGAGATGTACGACAAGCCGGAACTCTTCGATCTCGGCATCATGGAAGCCAAGAAGGTCGTCTTCGGCATCCTCGATTGCGACAAGGTCCTCATCTGCAAGATGAACGGCGACGCGGTGGGCCTGGGCGCCACGATCGGTCTCTTCTGCGACGTGATCTTCGCCGCCGACCACGCCCGCATCGGCGATCCTCACGTGCGCGTCGGCCTTGCGGCCGGCGATGGCGGCGCGGTGATCTGGCCGCAGCTCATCGGCTATGCGCGCGCCAAGGAATATCTGCTGACGGGCGACCTGATCACCGCCAAGGACGCAGCCGCGATGGGCCTCGTCAATTACGCGGTGCCGGCGGCGGAACTCGACGCGCGGGTCGATGCCTTCGCGCAGAAGATCGGCGCTGGCGCGATGAAATCCATCAAGTGGACCAAGACCGCCGTCAATATCGGTCTCAAGCAGCTCGCCCATTCGATGATGGACACCTGCATGGCGTATGAGGCCCTGTCCAATCGCACGGAAGACCACCTCGAAGCCATCAAGGCCTTCAGCGAGAAGCGCAAGCCCAAATTCACCGGCGCCTGATCCGCGCCCGACCGGGTCGGGCCAGAGACGAGTTTTTTGGACCGGGAGGACAGACATGGATTTTGGCGAGCCCGAACATATCACGATGCTGCGCGACAGCATCCGCCGCATGCTCGAACGACATGCGCCCCGCGAGCAGATGGCGAAGTGGGACGAAGAGGACCGCGTTCCGCGCGCGCTGATGGACCAGATTCGCGATCTCGGCGTCTGCGGCATGACGGTGCCGGAGGAATACGGCGGCATCGGCCGCGACGTGCTCGCCACCATGGTGACGGTCGAGGAGCTGTCGCGCCGATCCATGGTGATCGGCACGCTCTACCTCATGAATGCGTGCTACGGCAGCATGAACATCCTCGCCTCCGGCAGCGAGGAGCAGAAGCAGCGCCTCCTGCCGCGCCTCGCCAACGGCGAACTCCTGTTCGCCTACGGGCTGTCGGAGCCGGATGTGGGCTCGGATCTCGCCAGCGTCTCGACCCGCGCCGAGCGCCGGGGCGACAAGGTGATCATCAACGGCAACAAGCGCTGGTGCTCGGGCGCCGAGATCGCCGACTACATTTATGCGCTCGTCCGCACTGGCGAGCCGGGCGAGCGATACAAGAACCTGTCGCTCGTGCTCATTCCGCCGACCGCCAAGGGCGTGACGCTGCAGCACATCCCGGCGCTCGGCGCGCGCGGGCTGAACACCAACGACGTGTCGTTCGACAACGTGGAGATTTCCATCGACGACGTGGTCGGCGGCGAGGCGGGCTGGAACCAGGGCTGGTCGAAGCTCGCGGGTCCGGCGCTGGAGGTGGAAAAGCTCGAGGTCGCCGCCATGGCGTTGGGCATCGCCGCGCAGGCGGTGGACGATGCCTGGGAGTATTCCCAGCAGCGGCGGCAATTCGGCCAGCGGATCTGTTCGATCCAGTCGATCCGCCACATGCTGGCGGATGCGCAGACCAAGCTCGCGTCGGCGCGCCTCATGCTTTACCGGGGCTGCTGGCTGGCGGATAACGACCTGCCCTGCAGCGTCGAGACGTCCATGGCCAAGATGTACGTGTGCGAAACCGGGCTCGACATCGTGCTGACCTGCCAAAAGGTGATGGGCGCGTACGGCTATGCGCGCGGCTTCGACATGGAGCGTCATGTGCGCGACATGCTGCTGATGCCGATCATCGGCGGCTCGACGGCCATTCAAAAGAACAATATCGCCAACCGCATGGGCTTGCCGAAGGCTTGAAGCGCGGGCGACGGGAGGCAGCACGATGATCGAGACCCTTGGCGACATTCTCAGGAACAACGCTCACAAGTTTCCCGAGGAACTCGCCTATGTGTACGGTGACCGGAATGTCACCTTTCGCCAGCATCACGAGCGGGCGAACCGGCTAGCCTCCGCCCTCCATGGTCTCGGCCTGAGGGCGCAGGATCGCATCTCGATCCTGTCGCAGAACACGCTGGAGTTCATGGAGTGCTTCGGCGCCTGCGAACTCTCGGGATTGATCGCCGCGACCGTCAATTTCCGTCTCGCGCCCCCGGAGATGCTCTACATCCTGACGGATTCCACGCCGCGCGCGTTGATCTTCGAGGCTCAATACGCCGACACCATCGAGCAGATCAGAGACCGCCTGCCGCATATCGAAACCTACATCTGCTTCGGCGGCGCAGTTCCGGAATGGGCGCGCGACTACGAGACGTTGATCGCCTCCGGCGACGTGGCGGGCGCGCCCATGCGGCCGCGGCCCGACGACATCATGCATCTCATCTATACGAGCGGCACGACGGGACGGCCCAAGGGCGTGATGCGCCGCCACCGGGGCGATATCGCCATTGCGCAATTGATGGCGACCGAACTCGGCCTGATTGTGTCGGACAGGCTCCAATTGATGATGCCGGTCTTTCATGTCGGCGCGCGGTTCCTGCAGATGGGCGTTCACCTGCGTGGCGGCCGCGTGGTGCTTCACCGGGATTTCAAGCCGGCGGAGGTTCTCGAGACGATCGTGCGCGAGAAGGTCACGATGACCCATATGGCCCCCACCATGGTGCAGGCGCTGCTGAGCGTGCCGGGCATCGAGGACGCCGATCTCTCGTCGCTGCACACGCTCTGCTACTCCGCCGCGCCCATGCCGCTGCCGCTTCTGCGGCGCGGGCTGAAGCTCCTCGGACCGGTCTTTCTTCAGCTTTACGGCATGACCGAGGGCGGCGGCACCACCCTGCACAAGCGGCAGCACAAGCCCGACGGGTCGCCCGCGGACATCAAGCGGCTCGGCTCCATCGGCCAGGCCGCTCCCAACGTGGACGTGAAGATCGTCGATGACGAGGGCAGGGCGCTTCCCGTGGGCGAGCCCGGCGAAATTCTCACGCGGACCGCGAGCCACATGGCGGGCTACTGGAACAACAGCGCCGCCACCATCGCGGCCCTGCGCGACGGCTGGTACCACACGGGCGATCTCGGCTATCTCGACGAGGAGGGGTTCCTCTATCTGGTCGACCGCAAGAAGGACATGATCATCTCGGGCGGCGAGAACATCTATTCGCGCGAGGTGGAAGAAGCGCTTGCGACCCACCCGGCCATCCAGGACGTGGCGGTCATCGGCGTGAAGGACGATTATTGGGGCGAGACGGTGCGCGCGATCGCGGTTCTGGGCGCGGACCATGCGGTCAGCGAGGCGGAGCTGATCGAGCATTGCAAGACGCAGATCGCCAGCTACAAAAAACCGAAATCCGTCGTCTTCGTCGCGGACCTGCCGCGTCTTCCGAGCGGCAAGATCAACAAGGTCACGTTGCGCCAGCTTTATGGCAGCGCCGACGTGAAGGAGACCCCACATGGCGGCTGAGATCGACGCGCCTCCTCCCGTGACGCAATGGCTCGCCGCGCGGGCCGCGACAATGGCCTATGCGGATTTGTCCGACGCCGCCGTGACGGTCGCGCGGCAGTGCATTCTGGATTGGTTCGCGGTCACGATTCCCGGAGCGGCGGAGCCGGCGGTGCGCATTCTGCGCGAGGAGCTCCTGGCGGACGGCGCGGCGTCCGTGGCGTCGCTCGCCGGTTCGCCCCATCGCAGTTCCGCCATGAACGCGGCGCTGATCAACGGCACCGCGTCCCATGCGCTCGATTTCGACGACGTCAACATGGCGATCCTCGGTCACCCGACAGTGGCGATCCTGCCGGCTCTTCTGGCCCTTGCGGAGGATGTCGATGCGTCGCCCGAAGATGTCATCACGGCCTTCGTGGCGGGCTACGACGTTATGTGCCGCACGGGGGCGCTCATGAGCCCCGGCCATTACCAGCACGGCTTCCACGCGACCGCGACGGTCGGCAGCGTGGGGGCGGCGGCGGCCTGCGCGCGGTTGCTCGGGCTCGACGCGGACACGACCGCTACCGCTATGGGGATCGCCGCCACCATGGCGTCGGGTCTCAAGTCGATGTTCGGCACCATGTGCAAGCCGCTCCATGCCGGCCGCGCGGCGCAGAACGGCTTGCAGGCGGCGCGGCTTGCCGCGCGCGGGTTCACCAGCCGGCCGGACGCGCTCGAATGCGCGCAGGGGCTCGCCGCCACGCAGAGCGTGGATTTCAATCCCGAGGAGGCGATGAAAGACGCGCCCCTCGACCATCACATCCGCAATAACCTCTTCAAGTACCATGCGTCCTGCTATCTGACGCATGGGGCGATCGAGGCCGGGCGCGCCTTGCGCGAGCGGCATGGCGTCTCGTCCAACGCCATCCAGGCAATCGAAATCCGCGTGCCCCCCGTCACCGACCGCGTCTGCAATATTGCGCGGCCGGCCACCGGTCTGGAGGCCAAGTTTTCGCTGCGGTTGACTGTCGCGATGGCGTTGGCGGGACGGGATACGTCGGGCATCGCCACGTTCAGTGACGCCGTCACCGGAGAGCCGGAACTCGTGCGCCTGCGCGACATGGCGACGATCGTCTTTGACGAGACCTACCCGGAAGCGAAAGCCGAGGTGACGATCGCAACCGCCGACGGCGCGCGGTTCACCACAGGCCATGACGCGGGCGTCGCGGATGCCGATCTCGGTCGGCAGGGGCGCAAGCTCGAACGCAAATTCGACGCCCTCGTCGAGCCCGTTCTGGGCGGGCGCTCAGCCGCTTTGCGGGCTGCGCTTGCCGCTTTCGGCGAGCAAAGCTCGGTGGCGGACGTGATGGAACTGGCGCGGAGTGAGAACCCATGAGCGAAGGTCGGGAAACAGCAATCGTCACCGGCGCCGCGCGGGGAATCGGGCGCGGCATCGTCGAGCGGCTTGCCGAAGACGGGTTCCGCGTCATCGCGCTCGATCGTCTGGATGAGGTCCACGAGGTCGCGGCATCGTTGCGGGCGGTTGGCGGCGATGTGGAATCGGCTGTCGTCGACATCCGCGACCGTCCGGCGATCGCTGCCCTCATGGAACGCTTCGCGCCCATCGATGTGATCGTCAACAATGCGGCCATCACCAGCACGCACCGTTTCGAGGATCTCACCGAAGAACATTTCCGCGAGAACTTCGACATCAACACGGTCGGCACCTTCGTGGTGGCGCAGGAGGGCGCGCGGCGGATGAGGAACGGCGGACGCATCGTCAACATCGCGTCGCGGTCTTTCGCGGGCGCGCCGCAAATGGCGCATTATGTGGCGTCGAAGACGGCCGTGGTGGGATTGACCCGCGCCATGGCGATCGATCTTTCGCCGCGCGACATCCGGGTCAACGCCGTGGCGCCCGGCGTCGTGGACACGGACATGCTGCACTACATGACGCCGGAACGGCAGCAGGCCATGCTCGGCCTGCAATTGCTGGGCCGCATCGGCCAGCCGGAAGATATCGCGCGCGCCGTCTCGTTTCTCGCCTCGCTCGACAATCGCTACATCACCGGACAAGTCCTGATCGTCGACGGCGGACGCTCGCTCGGCCAGGGACAGCTCCCGCCTGAGGAATCGCCCTATGCCTGAATTGTCCGAAGAGCGCCGCATGATCCAGGACTCGGCGCGCGAGTTCACGCGAACGCGGGTTCGCCCCATCGCCGACAAGCTCGACCCGGTCAAGGGCGAGATGCCGCGCGAATTGATCGACGAGATGGCGGAGCTGGGATATTTCGGAATCCTGATTCCCGAGGAATATGGCGGCCTGGGCCTCGGAGCCTTCGAGTACTGCCTCGTGGCGGAAGAGCTGGCCCAGGGCTGGATGAGCGTCGCCAGCATGATCGCGCGCGGAAACGCCCTGATCGGATCTCTCAAATCGATGACGCCGGCGCAGAAGGAAGTCTATCTGCCGCGCATGGCGCGGGGCGATTTCCTCGGTGCCTTCGCGCTCTCGGAACCCAATGCGGGTTCGGATGTCGCCAATATTTCATGCCGCGCGAAACGCGTCGGCGACGAATGGGAAATCACCGGCAACAAGTACTGGTGCACCTTCGCGGACGGCGCCGACTTCATCCTCGTCTTCGCCCGCACCGATCCGACCATCGATCCCAAGGCCCGCCACCGCGGCATCTCGGCCTTCATGGTCGAGAAACCGCGAGGCAAGCTGCCCGAGGGCGTCTCGGGCAATCCGATCCCGAAGATCGGCTATTACGGCTGGACCACCTGGGAACTCGCCTTCGATCAATGCCGGGTGCCCGCCGGAAATATTATCGGCGAGGAAGGCCGGGGCTTCTATCTCGCGACCGCCGGTCTTGAGACCGCGCGTGCCCACACGGCGGCACGCTCCATCGGTCTCGCGCAGGCCGGACTCGACGACGCCATCCGGTTCTCCAAGGAGCGTCGCCAGTTTGAAAAAGCAATCGCATCTTTTCAGGCGATTCGATTCAAGATCGCCACGATGGCGACGGAGGTCGAGGCTGCCCGGGCGCTGATGTATGCGGTGTGCGAGAAAATCGATCAGGGCGTGCGGTGCGACAAGGAGGCCTCGATGGTCAAGCTTTTCGCCTCCGAAATGTCGGAGCGCGTGACCAGCGAGGCGCTGCAGATCCACGGCGGGGGCGGCTACACCACGCTCAATGCCGTGGAGCGCCACTGGCGCGACGCCCGCCTGACGAAAATCTTCGAAGGCACCTCGGAGATCCAGATGCGGATCATCTCGGATCACATTCTCGGACGCGACGCCTAGGCGGCGAAGCGTGCCGTCGATCAGAGGGCTCTCACCCGCGGGCCGCGAGCGGCGGCGGCGCGCTTCGCCGGTGCTGTGGCCTCGGCCGGGGCCACCGCATCGGGGGCCATGAGTCCATCCACGACGACGGACGAGAAATTGCGAGCGACATCGTCGATGGTGCGGCCGCCGGGCTTGAACCACTCGACGGTCCAGTTCAGTGCGCCGAGAATGAAGAGGCGGGCGAGCGTGAGATTCGCATCGGCCCTGAACTCGCCGCGCTTTTGCGCATCGATCAGGATTTCCTGCCACATGGTGGCGTAGGAGTTTCTCAAGCGCAGGTTCTTTTCGCGAATCGCCTCCGGCACCTGACCGAACACGCGACGCGTGGCCAGCGTGTAGTCGCCATTGTCGATGATGGCCGAAAGGTGCGCGTGAATAGCCGTCTCGACCCGCTGGCGGCCTGACGCATCGGCAGGGAGGGCCTCGAGCGCCGCTTTGACCGTGTCGATGACCGCGCGGATGCCAAGATCGAGCACGGCGCTGATGAGCTCGTCCTTGGATTTGTAATGGTAATAGATGCTTCCGGCCTTCAGCTCGGCCTCATCGGCGATGACCCGCATGGTGGTGCCGGCATAGCCGTAATCGCGAAAAATCTTGGCCGCGGCGTCGAGCACCCGCTTCTGGGAAATGGCCGATTTGGCAAGCTTCTTGGTCATTCTTCTCTCGGCTCCTACGGCCTGTACTGTGTACCATTATAGGCAGCAATTCGACTGAGTGAAATGCTTTCTAACGCACATCAGATTTTATCAATTTTCTAACTAGTGTTAGGTTTTTGATTGGTGTAGCTTTGTCGAAACGCCGACATGCGCCGGGAGGGACTTTTGCAATTCCTCGATATCGAACGACACGAGCGCGGAATCGCGCGCGTCGTCATGAAGCATGAGGCCAGCAACAATGCGATGGGCGAAGACCTGCGGGGCGCGCTGCTGCCGGCGTTGACCGAACTCCTCAACGACCCGCGGACGCGCGTCATCATCCTTGCGTCGGCGCTGAAGAATTTCTCGGTCGGCGGCGATCTGTCCAAGATGGATACGCTCGCCAATCCGGTCCACGGACGCGAGAGGATTGTCTCGGCCCACCGGCTCGCGCGTCTCCTTCTCAATGCCGACAAGCCGCTGATTGCCGAAATCCGGGGCCATGCGGTCGGCGCGGGTGCGGGGCTCGCCCTTACCTGCGACACGATCGTCATGGGCGAGACTGCCAGCATGGGCTTCCCGTTTCCCCGTATCGGCCTCACGCCGGACTTCGCCATCGCCTACACGCTGCCGCGGCGCATCGGCCTTGCGAAGGCGCGGCAGGCGCTTCTCTATGCGCGCAGCTTCAAAGGGCCGGAGGCGCTGACGATCGGTTTGGCGGACGACGTAGTGCCCGACGATGACGCCGCCGCCACCGCGATGGAAAGGGCCCGCCAGATCGCGGCGCTTCCTTCGCTGGCGCTTGCGCTTACGAAACGCATGATGGAGCGCTCCGACGACCCGGCGGCAGTGCTGGATTTCGAGGCGATGGCCCAGCCGCTGTGCTTTGCCAGCGAGGATTTCCGCGAGGGCCTCGCGGCGTTTCGCGAGAAGCGAAAGCCGCATTTCGGCCCGGCCGGCGAATAGATGACCAAGAGATCGGGTCCGATGAAAGTGCCGCAGACTCTAGCCGACATGCTCGACAACAATGCGTGGAAATATCCGGACGAGACCGCTTTCGTCTGGAACGATACGCGCGTCACGCATGCGCAGTTTCACCAACGGGCCAGCAGGCTGGCATCGGCCCTCAAGGGGCTTGGCCTGAAGCGGCAGGATCGCGCCGGCATTCTCAGCCAGAACTCGCTGGCGTTCCAGGAGGTCTACGGCGCATGCGAGCTGTCGGGCTTCATCTGCGCGACGGTGAACTGGCGTCTCGCGATCCCCGAGATGGTCTACATCGTCAACGACGGTGCGCCGAAGGTCCTGTTCTTCGAGCAGGCCTATGCCGAAACCGTGGCGGCGATGAAGAGCCAGCTCACCAGCGTCGAGCACTTTGTCTGTCTCGATGCGGCGATCGATGGGGCACTTGCCTATGAAGATCTCCGATCCTCGGGCGATGCCTCCGGCGTCCCGTTCCGGCCGCATCCGGACGACGTCGCGTTCCTGATTTACACGAGCGGTACGACGGGTCGTCCGAAGGGCGTGATGCTGTCCCAGGCGGGCCAGGTGGCGGCGGCCGAGATCCTCGGCTCGGACATGCGCAATTCACCGTCCGATCGCCTGCTCATCATGATGCCGCTCTTCCATATCGGCGCGAAGATCATTCAGCTGGCGCAACATTGGCGCGCCGGCACCGTGGTGGTTCAGAAGGGCTTCGAACCGGATGCCATTCTGGGCGCGATCGAGAAGGAAAAGATCACCGTCACGCACATGGCGCCCACGATGATCCAGACGCTGCTCGAGTCCCCCAAGATCGGCACGACCGATACATCGAGCCTGCGCATGATCGTCTACGCGGCGGCGCCCATGCCGATTCCGGTTCTGAAACGGGGCCTGAAAATTCTCGGCCCCGTGTTCCAGCAGCAATTCGGACAGACGGAGGGGATCGGCACGACGTTGCTCGCCCACCAGCACCGGCCGGACGGAAGCGAGCGCGACCGGGAGATTCTCACCTCGGTCGGTCAGGCCTCGCCGCGCGTCGGCGTGCGCGTCGTCGACGAGAACGGCGACGACGTGCCGGCGGGCAGCGTCGGCGAGGTCCTGCTGACAAGCCCCGGAATCATGAAGGGGTATTGGAACAATACGGTCGCCACACTGGAGACGCTTCGCGACGGCTGGGTGCATACGGGCGATGTGGGCAAGCTGGACGAGGAGGGGTTCCTCTATCTGGTCGACCGCAAGAAGGACATGATCATCTCGGGCGGCGAGAACATCTATTCGCGCGAGGTGGAAGAGGCGATCGTCACGCATGAGGCGGTGTCCGAGGTGGCGGTGATCGGCGTGGCGGATGAAAAATGGGGCGAGGCGGTGATGGCCGTCGTCGTGGTCAGGCCCGGCGCCTCGGCAACGGTCGAGGAGATCGTCGAACATTGCCGGACCCAGATCGCCAGCTACAAGAAGCCGCGCCACGTCGTCTTCGCGGACGAGATCGTGAAACTGCCCAGCGGCAAGATCGACAAGGTCCGGCTTCGCAGACTCTACGGACAGGCTTGAGCCCGTCGCTCGATGGCAGCCCGCGCTGCAAGGAGAATTGATAATGCTTGAACTGTTCTCGCTGAAGGACAAGGTCGCGGTCATCACGGGCGCCAGCCGAGGCCTCGGCAGGCCGATGGCCAAGGGACTGGCGGCGGCGGGCGCCCACGTGGTGCTGATCGCGCGCGACGAAGCGCGCCTGAACGAGGTTCGCGACGAGATCGTCGCTGCAGGCGGCGAGGCCACAATCCTGCCCATCGACCTCACCGACGAGGAGGCGATCCGCACCGGTATCCGCCGGATCGGACACGAACTCGGACGCGTGGATATCTGCGTGAACAACGCGGGCATCATCAACTGGCAGCCGGTCCTCGACAGTGACGTGGAGGATTTCGAGCGGGTAATGGACACCAACGTGAAGGCGACTTTCATCATGTCGCAGGAATGCGCCGCCATCATGCGCGCGGGCGGCCGGGGCGGCCGTATCATCAATATCGGCTCGATCCTCTCCACGCTCGGGCGGGCCAAGCTTCATGCCTATTGCGCCAGCAAGTCGGCGATCGTCGGCCTCACCCGTTCGCTCGCAGCCGAACTCGGCCGTGAGAACATCACCGCGAACGTCATCGCGCCGGGCTATTTCGTCTCCGACATCAACGCCAGCCTGACGTCCCGTCCCGGCTACATGGAGGCCGTCAGCGGGGTGACGCCCATGGAGCGCTGGGGCGAGCCGGAGGAACTGGTCGGCACGCTCATCTACCTTGCCTCCGCCGCATCGAGCTTCGTGACCGGGCAGGTGATCCATGTGGATGGCGGCATCGAGGCCACCTTCACGTTCCAGCTTGCTGCCTGAGGAAACCGATATGACTGAACGCTTTTCTCTCAAGGGCCAGGTCGCCGTCGTCACCGGCGCGTCGCGGGGCCTCGGTTTCGAGATGGCGCGCGCCGTCGCGGAATCCGGCGCTCGCGTCTACATGACGGCGCGGGGCCGGGACCAGCTCGAACAATCGGCCGCCACCCTGCGCGAGGCAGGTCTCGACGTCCGCACCAGCGCGTTCGATCTCTCGGACGGCGATGAATGCGTCCGCGCCATTCGCGAGATCGGCGAGGCGGAAGGGCGGCTCGACATCCTCGTCAACAATGCGGGCATCAACGCTTGGGAGCCCCTCGCCGAAGCAAAGACCTCGACCTGGGACAGCGTCATCCGCACGAATGTCCGCGGCCCTTATCTGCTGTGCCGCGAAGCCGCGCGCTTCATGGTGCCGAAGGGCTATGGCCGCCTCGTCAATGTGGGCTCCGCCCTCGCCGTGACGGGACGTGAAAAGATTGCCGCCTACGTGTCGAGCAAGCACGGCCTGGCCGGAATGACCCGCGCGCTCGCGGCGGAACTCGGTCCCAAGGGCGTGACCTGCAACATGATGGCGCCGGGTTACTTCCTGACCGAGATCAACACCAGCATCCTGGCTCGGCCCGGCTATGAGCGAGGCGTATCGGGGCGGATCCCTCTCGGCCGCTGGGGCGATCCCGAGGAGGCCGGCGGCGTCGTCGCCTTCATGGTGTCGAAAGCCGCGAGCTACATGAACGGCCATATCCTGGTCGTGGATGGCGGCCTCACCGAAACCTTCGTCCTTCCCGTGGACTCCTGAGGACATCACCATGAGCGAAAAAGAAGTGGCGCTCGTCACCGGCGCCGGACAGGGGATCGGCCTCGCAACGGTGAACCGCCTGCTCGACGACGGTTTTCACGTGGTCATGGTCGACCGCAATGCCGAACCGCTCGCGGCCGCGGCCGACACCTTGCTCAAGAAATCGCGCTCGGTCGAGCATCACGCGCTGTCGATCACCGACCGACCCGCCGTCGCGGCGCTGATCCGGTCCCTGCCCAGGCTCGACGTGCTGGTCAACAACGCGGCGATCTTTTGGGACGGCAAGTTCGACACCATCACGGAGGACGACTTCAAGGCCATGTACGAGGTCAACGTGGTGGGCACATTCGTGATGGCGCAGGAAGCCGTGAAGGCGATGAAGCGCGGCGGGCGCATCATCAATGTGGCGTCGCGGGCCTATCTCGCGGGCTATGCCCATGCGCCCTACATCACGTCGAAGGCCGGCACCGTCGGTCTCACGCGCGGCATGGCCATCGACCTTGCCGAGAAGGGGATCTTCGTCAACGCCATCGCGCCCGGCCTGATCGAGACGGATATGTTCCGCTCGCTCACCCCCGAGCGGCAGCAGGAGCTGATCGCCAAGCAGCCGACGAAGACGGTGGGCCAGCCCGAGGACATCGCCAACGGCATCGCGTTCTTCGCCGATCCGCGGACGAAAAACGTCACCGGCCAGATCCTGACGCTGGATGGCGGGCGATCGATGGGGATATCCCTCTACTGAGAGTTCGCGCTTGGCAAAAAAAGTGGGCGGCACGCCGGTGCCGCCCTTTTTCGTTTGGTGCCCACGTGAAGCGATCAGGCCGCGACGTCGGTGTCGACGCCGAGATAGAATTTCTGGATATCCTCGTTGGTGGAGAGTTCAGCGGCGCTTCCGGACAGCACAGTCCGGCCATTCTCGATGACGTAGCCATAAGAGGCGTATTTCAGCGCGATCACGGCGTTCTGCTCGACGAGCAGGATCGACACCTTCTTCTGCCGGTTGATCTGGGCCACGATCTCGAAGATTTCCTTCACGATGAGCGGCGCGAGGCCAAGCGAGGGCTCGTCGAGCAGGATCATCTCCGGATCGGCCACGAGGGCGCGGCCGATCGCCAGCATCTGTTGTTCGCCACCGGAAAGATAGCCGGCCGCCTGATGCCGCCGCTGCGACAGGATCGGGAAGAAGTTGTAGACCTCGTCGAAGGCCTCCTTCCTGGGCCGCGCCTTGCGCTGGGCGAAGGTCGCGGCGATCAGGTTTTCCTCGACCGTCATCTCGGCGAAGACATGCCGTCCCTCACGGACATGGAAGATGCCGCGACGCACGATCAGGTGCGGCGCCAGCCTGGCGATGTCCTGTCCGCCGACCGTGATCGAACCGCTCGTCACGCGGCCGTTCTCGAGAGGAAGGAACCCGGAGATCGCCTTCAGGGTCGTGGTCTTGCCGGCGCCATTGGCGCCGAGAAGCGCCACGATGCTGCCCTCCGGAACGCTGAGGTTCAGGTCCGTCAGAGCCTGGATGACGCCCTGATAGACGACGGCGAGGTCCTTGATTTCGAGAGCGGCCGCCATGACTCAGTTAACCTTCATCCAGTCGGTGAGATGCTCGGGGTCCCATTTGTTCTTCTGGCTCCAGCGGATGATCCGGCCCATGCCGACCTGCTGGCCCGAAATGGACACCGGAACGTCGATGAGGCCGCCCGTATCCCAATTCTTCACCGCGCGCATGGCCTCGGCGAGATTGTCGCCGTTGACCTCCTTGCCGGCATCGATGACGGTCTCGAAGGCTTTCGTGGCCATCATGCCGCTCATCCAGGCGTTGAGGAAGCCGAGGCGAGCGTAGCCGCTGAAATTCGGCTGCTTGGCCTTGATGAGCGTGCCGATGGTCTTCATCGTTTCGCCGGCAGGCTTCACCGTGTCGTCGTTCCAGACCTTCACGCCGACGAGCCCTTCGGCAACGTCCTTGAGCTCGATCATCTTGGCGCGTTCGTTCTGCCAGACGGTGCCGAGGAACATCACGTCGTCCATGCCGTAATCGCGCACGAGGCGCACGATTTCCGGCCAGACCGCGAAGGAGTAGCCGTGATGGATGACGTGGGTCGGCTTGGCTTGGCGAATGGCGAGCGCGTAGGCGCTCACATCGGTCTCGACGAACTTCGTCTGCTGCACGAGCACGACCTTGATGCCGAGCTCCTTTGCCCGCTCAAGCGCGCCTTCGATGCCGTCGCGGCCCATGCTGGTGCTGGAATGCACGATGGCGATCGACGGCGTGTTGGAGCCTGCCGATTTCTTCACGTAATCGACCAGCATGCGAAGCTGCGAGCCGTAGGTCGCGCCGGTGACGAAGTGATAAGGGAAGTTCTTCTCGTCGGCGAGCTCAGAGGCGAACGATCCGGAGGTCATGAGGATCTTGTAGGTGGAGTTGTTCTCGGGCGAAATCGCCTGGATCATGCCGGTGCTCTCGCCGAAGAGATAATCCACCCGGCCTCGCGCCAACTCCTTCTTCACGTTCGCCACCGCCACGTCGACCTTGAAAGTCGAATCGTTGATGGTGAGGTTGATCTTGCGGCCGCGGATGCCGCCCTGCGAATTGATCCAATCCGCATACGCCGTGAAGCCTTCGCCCTGGAACTTGCCGCCTTCGGCGGCTGGTCCCGTCAGGTCGCAATGGATGCTCCAGTTGAGAGAATCCGCGGCGCGCGCGGTGCGGATGTTGAATGTGCTCACAGCCGCGACTGCGCCTGCCGTCTCAAGGAACCTGCGTCTGGTAATCATTATCCCCTCCACCTGTAGATCTGGTCGATCGTTTATTGTCGCCGCCCGGAGCGGGCGGCGAGGACGCCTCACGCACCCTCGCGGACGGGTGAGAATCTCTGCCGCGCGCGCTTCCACAGCTGGGCAAGGCCACGCGGTTCGAGGATCAGGAATGTCACCATCAGCAAGCCGAAGATCGTCTCACGGAGCGGCACCAGGATCGACGCGACGTCGAGACCGAGCGTGTTGCCGATGCCGAGCGCGCCCTCGCGCAGCAACTCCGGCAGGAGCGTCATGAAGACCGCGCCAAGGATGACGCCGAGTGTCGAGCCCATGCCGCCGACGATGACGGCCGAGAGAAAGAACACCGACAGCAGAAGGCCGAACTGTTCGGGATTCACGAACTGGTTGAAATACGCGAGCAGCCCCCCTGCGACGCCGGCATAGAAGGAGCCGAGCGCGAAAGCCACGAGCTTGTACCAGACGATCTGCACGCCCAGGACTTCGGCCGTGAGGTCGCGCTCGCGGACCGCGATGAAGGCGCGGCCGACGCGGGAACGGATGACGTTCAGCGTGAAGATCGTGAAGAAAACGACGCAGAACAGGATGAGGTAATAGGTGCGCGTTTCGTTGTTGAGCGGATATCCGAAAATCGTCGCGGGTTGCACCGTCAGACCAACGTCGCCCTTGGTCACGCTCTGCCAGTGAACAAATATGAAATTCAGAATGAACTGCGCGGCGAGGGTCGCGATGACGAGATAAAGGCCCCGAATCCGCAACGAGGGCAGACCGAATCCGATGCCGATCACGGCCGCGGCGACGCCCGCGAGCGGAATCGTGATGTAGAAGGGCAGCCCCAGATGGATCTGGGCCAGCGCCACCGTATAGGCGCCCACACCCACGAACGCAGCATGGCCAAGCGACAGCAGGCCGGTATAGCCGGTCATGATGTTGAGCCCGTGCGTGGCGATGATGTTGATACCGAGCAGGCCCGCGAAATAGATCCAGTAGCGCGGCGCCACCAGCGGCAATGCCATGAGCACCGCGATCAGCAATCCGCCCCACAGCCAGTCACGACCGATCCCTCGCGCCGGCGCCTGGACAGACATGGTTTCCACGTTGCTCACCATCAGATTCGCTCGATTTCCTTGGTGCCGAAGAGGCCGGTGGGACGCACGAGAAGGACCAGCAGGGCGAGGATGTAGGGCGTGATCTCGCGGAACTCCGTCCCGAGCACCCATCCGGTGACGGCCTCGAGCCAGCCGATGATGAAGCCCGCCACCAGCACGCCTCCGATGGAATTCATGCCGCCGAGAATCACCACCGACAGAACGTTGAGGGCGACGAGACCGAGATGCGGCGTCAGCGTGTTGACGTTGGCCATCAGGATGCCGCTGATGCAGCCCGTGACGGCGGCGATCACCCACGTGAATGCGATGACCCGGCGAACGTCGATGCCCATGGAATAGGCCGTGATCTGGTCGGCGGCCGCGGCGCGCAAAGCGACGCCCGCGCGGGAATAGCGCAGGAAGGCGATCAGCGCGCCCACGAGCACGACCGCGATGGCAAAAGCGCGCGCCGTCTTGCCGGGAATGAAGATGCTGCCGAGCATCACGGGCGAACGCGACAGGATCGCGGGGATCTGCAGATCATTCGGCCCCCAGATCATGCCCACCACCCCACGAATGATGCTGCCGATGCCGAACGTCACCATGACGATCGCGATGAAAGGCCGTCCCATCATGGGCCGCAGGGCGAACCGCTCGATCATCAGCGCGATCACGATCGATCCGATCATGGCCGCAAGGATGCCGACGACGATCCCCATGGAGAACGTGACGGCCGCCGTATAGAAGAAATAGGCCGAGAGCATCATCATTTCGCCCATGGCGAAGTTGAAGGTGCGGCTGGACTTGAAGATGACCACGATGCCGAGCGCGATGAGGGCGTAGATGCCGCCCGCCGCGATGCCGACCGCCGAATATTCCAGAAACAACGCGAAGGGGTTCATGGCTACGCGCTCCTACGCCGCTGTTGCCTTGGCGGGAGCGACGTCGTCGCCCGTGCCGAGATAGGCCTTGATGACGTCCGGGTTGGAGCGCACCTCGTCGGGTGTGCCGGACGCGATCGGCTTGCCGAAGGACAGAACCACGATGTGGTCGGAAATTCCCATCACCATGCTCATGTCGTGTTCGATCAGGAGCACGGTCGTGTTCCAGTTGTGGCGGACATCGACCACGAAGCGGCTCATCTCGCGCTTCTCCTCGCGGTTCATGCCGGCCACCGGCTCGTCGAGAAGGAGAATCTTGGGCTTCATCACCAGGGCGCGCGCCAGCTCCACGCGTTTCTGAAGCCCATAGGCGAGGTCTTCCACCGCCTTGTGCTGAACGCGGTCGAGTTCGAGCAGACCGATGATCTCACGCTGGATCTCGCTGGAGAGCTCGGCCTCTTCGTTGCGCGTCTGCCGCAGGCGGAAGCCCGCCGACAAGACGCCGCTCTTCAGCTTGGTGTGGGCGCCCAGCTTGATGTTGTCGAGGACGCTCATGCCATGGAAGAGTGCGATGTTCTGGAAGGTCCGCGACATGCCGCAATAGGCGCGCTGGCTCGGCTTGAGAGACGAGATATCCTGGCCGTCGAGCGTCACGCGGCCGTGCTGGGGCTTGTAGAAGCCCGATATGACGTTGAACAGGCTCGTCTTGCCGGCGCCGTTCGGGCCGATGACGGAGGTGATCCGGCCCGCCTTGGCGTGAACGCTGACACCGCTCAGGGCCTTCAGGCCGCCGAATGCAAGCTGGATGTTGTCGACCCGCAGCATGATCAGCTTCGCCGCGCGGCGGCGTGCCCGCGCATGGTCGACAGGGATCCCGTTGCCTTCATGCCGAATTCTCCCAAAGCCCCCTGCCGATCTCTGCCGTCTGGGGTGATTTCAAAAACTCTAACACTTGTTCGAAAACTTGTCACCAGCGTTTGTGCGCTCACCCGGCGCACCGCTTACGAGCCTGAAAAGGTTGGCTTCCGTTTCTCCAGAAACGCCGTCATGGCCTCCCGCTTGTCGTTGGAATCGAACAGCAGATAGGCGGCGCGGCGCTCCAGCATGAGGGCGGTGTCGAGGGAGGCATCGAGGCCGGCGTGAAGCACCTGCTTGATTTCGGCGACGGCGAGCGGAGGCATGGCCGCAATGGTGACGGCGAGCGCCACCGCTTCGGCCACCGTGTCGTCGTCCGGCGTGACCTTGCTGGCAAGCCCCGCCTCATAGGCTTCCCGCGCGGTCATGGGTTCGCCGGTGAGAAGCATCAGCATGGCGCGGTAGCGTCCCACCGCACGCGCCAGCCGCTGGGTCCCGCCGGCGCCCGGCATGATTCCGAGCTTCACCTCCGGCTGGCCGAATCGCGCGCCTTCACCCGCGATGATGATATCGGCATGAAGCGCCAGTTCGCAGCCGCCGCCAAGCGCGTAGCCGTTCACGGCCGCGATCACCGGCTTCGGACAATGGCGGATCGCCGCCCAGTTCACGTCGTCGGCGCGCCGCATCATTTCGCCGGGTCCGATTTCGACCATGGAGCGGATATCCGCGCCCGCCGCGAACGCCTTTTGGTCCCCCGTCATCACGATGGCCCGAATCCCGCCATCCGCCGTGAGAGCGAGGAAATGCTCCCGCAACTCCGCGCGCAGTTCGGGGCTGAGGGCGTTGCGCGCTTCCGGGCGGTTGAGGCGCAGGAGCGCGACGTGAGCGGCTGGATGTTCCAGGAGAACCAGTGACATGATGCCTTCCCGTGCGCTGAACGATTCGAGGCGTTCCGGCAAATAGGGGTTTACGCGTCAATATTCTAACGATAGTTAGATTATAGGCGAGCGTTCCGGCGACGTCAAAGCCTGCCGGCCGCCATCCGCCCGCAGGCCCCGACCGAGACGCGGCCGGGTCGGCCAGGGAGAGAACGATGACCGCAAGACCGAAGAGACTGCGCCGCTGCCAGCTTGCGGTTCCGGGGTCCAGCGACAAGATGATGGCCAAGGCCGCCTCGCTTGAGGTCGACCACGTCTTCCTCGATCTCGAAGACGCGGTCGCGCCCGCCGCCAAGGTGCCCGCCCGGGCCCAGATCGTTCAGGCGCTCAACACGCTCGACTGGGGCGGCAGCATCCGGTGCGTGCGCATCAACGACCTCGACACCCATTACGCCTATGAGGACATCATCTCGGTCGTCGAAGGCGCCGGGGAAAACCTCGACACCATCCTGGTGCCGAAGGTGAAATCCGCCTGCGACGTGCGTTTCGTGGACCGTCTCCTGTCCCAGATCGAGGGCAAGCTCGGATTGCGGCGGCGGATCGGCATCGAGGTTCTGATCGAGGAGGCCGAGGCCATCATGCGCGTGGAGGAGATCGCCGGGGCCTCGGACAGGCTCGAGGCGCTGGTCTTCGGCATGGGCGATTATTCGGCCTCGCAGGGCATCGACCCGCGCGCCATCTCGGGCGACACCGGCTATCCCGGCGATATCTGGCATTACGCCCGCTACAAGATGATCGTGGCGGCAAGGACCTACGGCCTCGACGCCGTCGACGGGCCCTTCGTCAATTTCCGCGATACGGATTATTTCCGCATCGAGTGCACCCGCGCGTTGCAACTCGGCGCTGCCGGAAAATGGGCCATTCACCCAAGCCAGGTCGCCATCGCCCAGGAGGTGTTCAGTCCGACTCAGGCCGAAGTGGACCGCGCCTACAAGGCCGTGGCCGCCTATGCGGACGCGCAGAAGCAGGGCCTTGGCGCCATCCAGGTCGACGGGCAGATGGTGGATGTTGCAACCGTCCGTCTCGTCCAACGGGTCATCGACCGCGCGGAGCTCGCCGGCATGAAACCGACGGCCGGGCTGTGAGTGTCGCGTTGATTGACATGACCAAAGCAACCAGAGGCCATTTCTTCGAGGATTTCCGGCTCGGTCAGGACATCGTCCATGCGGTGCCGCGCACGGTCACGACGGGCGACGTAGCGCTTTTTTCGGCGCTCTACGGAATGCGGTTCGCTTTGCAATCGTCGGATGCCTTCGCGCAAGGCTGCGGGCTCGAGCGGGCGCCGATCGACAATCTCCTGTTGTTTCACGTCATCTTCGGAAAAACTGTTCCCGACGTCTCGCTGAACGCGGTGGCGAATCTGGGCTACGCGGAATGCCGTTTTCTGGCGCCGGCCTGGCCGGGTGACAGTTTCACCGCGCGCAGCGAAGTGATTGGTCTGCGCGAGAATGCCAACCGACGCACCGGCATCGTGTATGTTCGCTCGACGGGCTATAATCAGCGCGGAGAGGCGGTGTTGACCTTCATCCGCTGGGTCATGGTCAACAAGCGCAATATCGACGCCGCCGCACCCGACACGGTCGTTCCCGAAATGGCTCCGCAGGTCGCGAGCGACTCGATCGTCGTCCCGAAAGGGCTCGATTTCTCGCGCTACGACCGGGCGCTCTCAGGCAGCGCCTTCGGCTTCGAGGATTACACGGTGGGCGAGCGCATCGACCATATCGACGGCATGACCATCGAGGAGGCCGAGCATCAGATCGCCACGCGCCTCTACCAGAACACCGCGAAGGGCCATTTCGACGCCGTGCTGCAAAAATCCAGCCGCTTCGGCCGGCGGATCGTCTATGGCGGCCACATCATCTCGCTGGCGCGATCCCTGTCTTTCAACGGCCTCGCCAACGGCTGCCTGGTCGCCGCCGTCAATGGCGGCCGACATGTCAACCCGGCGGCGGCTGGCGACACGATCTATGCCTGGTCCGAGATCCTCGAAAAGCAGGTCTTGGCGAATCGCCCCGATATCGGCGCCCTGCGCGTGCGCACCGTCGCCACCAAGGACATCGATGGCGCGACCTTCCCGGCCCCGGGCGGCGAGGACGAAGCCGCGGTGCTGCTCGATCTCGATTACTGGCTGCTCATGCCCCGCGACATCTCCTGATGAATCGGCTTCGACACATGGGCTCCCACTCGACCAGGCTCGAATTTCCCTGGGAGACACCACCCGCCACCGGCACTGTGCGGGAGGTCGCACCCGGCCTGCTCTGGGCGCGCCTGCCGCTGCCCTTCCGTCTCAACCACGTGAACGTCTGGTTGCTCGAGGAAGATGACGGCTGGACCGTCATCGATACCGGCTGCGCGACCGCGGAACTGATGAGCGTGTGGGAGACCTTGCTGGCGGGGCCGATGCGCGGCCTGCCGGTCCGTCGTGTCATCGCGACGCACGGACATGTGGACCATATCGGTCTGTCGGGCTGGATGGTCGAGCGCTTCGACGCGGAATTCGTCGGCACCTTCGCGGAGTGGATATGGGCCCGGATGAGCCATATGCACGATGTGCCGGGCTCCCATGCCACGCATCATTCCTATCTGGTCCGGCACGGATTCGACGATGAGGTGGCGGACCGGATGGTCGAAAGCCGCCACCGCTATATCGACCTTGCGACTCCCATCCCGGGCGCCATCACCGAAATCCGCGAAGGCCAGACAATCCGTCTCGGCCAGCGGGACTGGCGCGTTATCGTCACGCGCGGCCACGCCTTCGAACACGCGTCCCTGTACGATGCGCAATCGCAAATTCTCATCGCGGGCGATCATCTGCTGCCGAAAATTTCCCCCGTCATCGCCGTCTACGAGATGACGCCGAATGCCGACCCGCTGGCGGATTATCTTGCGTCATTCCCGCAATTTTCCGACATGCCGGCGAACGCACTGGTGCTGCCTTCCCATGGCATGCCCTATCGCGGCATCCACACGCGGATCGAAGAGCTTCGCGACCATCACCGCAAGCGCCTCGACGAGGTCGCGGATTGCCTGGCGGAGTGGACGACGGCGCTCGACCTCTCGCGGACGCTGTTTCCGCATGTCGAGGGTCCCGACAGCGTCGGCTTCGCCCTCGGAGAAACCCTCGCTCACGTCAATTACCTGCTCACCCATGGGGTGATCCGGGAGGATCGCGACCCCCAAGGGCGCGCCGTGTTCAGCACCCGTTCCTGATCCGCTGGCTCGCCGCGAAGGCGGTTCGTCTCCGCTTCAGGAGACTGGCCCGGACGGCATGAAATCCTGTATGACGCTCGTCGCAGGTTGCGATATCCGGATCCGCAACGTTGCTGGAGCCAATCCATGACCCGTTTCATCTGTGTCCAATGCGGCACCCAGTTCGCCGACGCGCCGGCACCGCCGAGGGCCTGCCCGATCTGCGAGGACGAACGGCAATATGTGCGCTGGTCGGGCCAGGAATGGACCGATCGCGAGGCCCTGAAGGCGGAGCATCGCAACGCGTTGACCGATGAAGACGGCGTGACGGGCATCGGCATCGCCCCTTCCTTCGCCATCGGGCAGCGCGCCCTGTTGGTGCCGTCCGAGGGAGGCTTCGTGCTGTGGGATTGCGTGGCGCTCGTCACCGACGACGTCGTCGCGATGATCAAGAGAAGGGGAGGCCTCCGCGCCATCGCGATCTCGCATCCTCATTATTACACCTCGATGGTGAGTTGGAGCGAAGCCTTCGGCGGGGTGCCGATTCATCTTCATGCGGATGATCGCCAATGGGTGATGCACCCGCACCCGGCAATCGCGTTCTGGTCCGGGGAAACGCGGCAGATCGGCCCTGGGCTCACGCTCATCCGCAGTGGCGGGCATTTCGAAGGCAGCACGCTCCTGCACGACGCTTCGGGCGCGGATGGCAAGGGCGACCTTTACGTGGGCGACAACCTGCAGGTCTGCCAGGACCGCCGTTATGTGAGCTTCATGCGGAGCTATCCGAATTACATCCCGCTCAACGCCACTGCTGTCGAGCGGATCGCCGCCGCGGTCGCGCCCTACCGGTTCGAGCGCGTCTACGGCGCCTTTGCGCACCGCAACGTGAGACGCGACGGCAAGGAAGCGGTTGCCCGCTCGGTCTCGCGCTACCTTGCAGCCATCGGCTGACGGGCTGCCGATTCGCCCTGCCTGCCCAAGATCGGCTAGGCTGAAGCTCACATTTGCCGTCTCGCCGGAAGGACAGATGCCGCCAGCTTTCACCCGATGGATCGCCCCCATTCTGCTGGGCCTCGCGCTGACGCTCGGCCCTGCCGGGGCGGCGCAGCCGGTGCGCATCCTTACGTCGTTCCCGCCTGCGTTTCTCGATCCCTTCCGCGCGGCCTTCGAGGCCCGGCATCCCGATACTCCCATCGAGTTCATCCAGCGCAAGACAACGGGCGCGGTGGCCGACATCGTGGGTGGGCGGCATCCCCATGCGGATCTGTTCTGGGCCTCCGCTCCGGATGCGTTTGAAATCCTGAAAAGCGCCGGCCGCCTCGCCACAATCGAGCCGCGAGCGACCGGCGCCCCGGAACTCATCGCCGGCTATCCGGTCAATGATCCCGACCTGCGCTATCTCGGATTTGCCCTGTCGGGGTACGGCTTCGTCTACAATCCGGATTATCTCGAGGAGCGGCGACTTCCGGCTCCGCGATCCTGGACGGGACTGACCGCGCCGGTCTATGCGGGACATCTGGGCATCAGTTCGCCGTCGCGGTCGGGCACGACGCATCTGATGGTCGAGGCGATCCTTCAGGTCCATGGATGGGACAGGGGCTGGGCGATCTGGTCCGAGATCGGTGGCAATCTGGCAACCGTCACGGCGCGCAGCTTCGGCGTCTCGGCCGGCGTCGCGCGCGGCCGCTTCGGCATCGGTCCGTCGATCGATTTTCTCACCAACCCGCAGGGAGCACCCGCCGGCAGGACTCGCTTCGTGCTTCCGGACGAGACGCTGTTCGTGCCCGCGAGCATCGCCATCCTGACCGATGGAGCCAATCGCGCGGGGGCCGAACGCTTCGTCGATTTCGTGCTGTCCGAGGAGGGGCAGGCTTTGCTTCTCGATCCGCGCATCGGGCGGCTGCCGATCTCGCCTCAGGTCTACCCGCCGGAAGGAATCGCGGGCTACAACCCGTTCGCGCGCGACAGCCTCTTCGTCAAAGGTCTGTTCGACGCAAGCCTGTCGGCCGCGCGCTATGAGCTCGTCAACATCATCTTCGACGAAGCCATCACCTTTCGCCGGGCCGATCTGGCGCGGCTCTGGGGGGCGATCCGCGGCCTCGAACGCGATCTGACGGATCGCTCGGACGCCGTGGCCGCGCAACTCGTGAGCGACGCACGGGCTGCCCTGTCGCGCGCGCCTTTGAGCGAAGCCGAATCCGCCAAGCCCGACGTGCGCGGCGGATTGATCCGCGTCCCGCGCGGCCTTCCGACGCCTGAGCCGCAAGCCCGTCTCGAAGCGCGCATCAGGGGAGCCATCGACGACCAGATGCGGTCGGCGGCCCGCGCGGTCTCGGAAGCCGCGGTCCGGATCGGATCGGCGGGCGGAAACCACGGGCCCGTGCCCCTCGGAAGCCGGCCATGATCGGGCGCAAGAGACTCGGCATCGGCGGCCGTCTGATCGCGGCGTTTCTCGGCGTCGGCGCGCTCGCGGTTGGCGCGTGCGTCGTCGGCTGGCTGTCCTACGCGCGCCTGAGCGAGGAGCTGGACGCGATCGCGCGGGCGCATCTGCCGGCGCTCGCCTTTTCGGCGCGCTTGGCCGAGTCGGGCGCGAACGTGATCGCGAGTTCGCCCGATCTGGCGCTGGCCGAGCGGCGGGAAACCTACGAGCGCATCCAGGGTGCCTTGCGTGAGCGCCTGGCGGCCCTTCGCGTCATCCTGAGCGAACGCAGCCACGACGGCTCGATCTCGCCCGAGCTTCTGGTCGTCACCGAGGGCATCGCCGCCAATCTCAAAGCCATCGATGAAGTGGCCGAAACCCGCTTTCCCCTGCACGAGCGGGCTCGCACCATCAGCGAGGAGCTGCGCTGGCTGCAGGCTGACCTGATCGAGGAGGTCGATCCGCTCATCGACGACGCCAAGTTCAATATCGAGTCCGCCATCGACCGCATCGCGCCGGGGACAAGTACCGATGAGAACCGCAAGGCCCTGCGCGATGAAAGCCGCAAGAGCGAGGCGTTGTTTGCCATCAACGCGCAAGCCAATCTCATCATCGGGCTCCTCGGCCGCCTCGCCACGGTTCCGAGTGTCGAGGACCTGCAGGAAACCAGCAATTTCCTGGGAGAGATGACGGACCAGCTCGAACTCGAATCAAAGGCCATCGCCACCTGGACCGACACGGTCACCATCGGCCAGATCGCCGCCCGCCTGCTTGCCGTGTCGGATCCGAAGACCGGTCTTCCGGCGGTGAAGCGCGCCGAGCTCGAGGCCAATGCGCGCGGGCTGACGCTGCTTGCGGAAAATCGCCGCCTCGTGACGCAGCTCGGCGCGCTGATCTCGCTCGAAGTCAGCCGCACGGAGGCGATTGCGCGGCGGGCGGCGGAGCGTTCGGCGACCGCCATCGCCATCGGCCGCAACCTCCTGCTCGCCATCGCCATCGCGTCGCTCGCGATCACGTCGGCGATCGGGTGGTTGTATGTGCGACGCCATCTCGTGGCCCGTCTGCAGGAGCTCACCGTCGCCGCGACCGCCATCGCCGAGGGGCAATCCGCGCCCCAGATCCCGCCCGCCACCAACGACGAACTGGGCGACCTGTCGCGTGCGCTCGCCGTCTTCCGGCGGACGCGGGACGATCTCGTGCAATCGGCCAAACTGGCGGCGCTCGGGCAGATGGCGGCGGGGATCAGCCACGAGCTGAACCAGCCGCTCGCGGCGATACGCTCGCACGCCCATAACGGCGCGATCCTTCTCGAACGGGGCCGCGGTGACGAGGCGCGGGCCAGCCTGGACCGCATCCAGGCGCTGACCGCCCGCATGGCGGAGCTGATCAAGCACCTCAAGCGGTTCGCGCGGCGCCCGGGCGTCGATCTCGACATGGTGGATCTTCGCGCCACGGTCGAGGGCGCCCTCTCGCTGTTCACGCATCGAATCCTCGAGGACGGCGTGACCGTACGGCTCGATCTTCCCCACCAGCCGATTCGAGTGCGCGCGGAGGAAATTCGGCTCGAGCAGATCGTCGTCAACCTCGTGTCGAACGCGCTCGATGCCCTCGATGGATGCGATCCGCGTGAAATCGACATCCGCGCGGACAAATCGGGAGATCGCGTGCGGCTCGTGGTGGCGGATACGGGCCGGGGCATCCGCGAGGGCGATCGCCGAACCGTGTTCGACCCCTTCTTCACCACCAAGCCCCCCGGATTGGGACTGGGTCTCGGCCTGTCGATGTCCTACAACATCGCCAAGGATTTCGGCGGCGACCTGATCCTTTCCGAAACCGGACCCGCGGGAACCACTTTTGTGATCGATCTGATGACGGCCAAGGCATCATGACGGACATGTCCCGCGTCATCCTCATCGACGACGATGCCGAGGTGCTCGAAGCCTCCCGCCAGACACTCGAACTCGACGGCTTCGCGGTTGATGCCGCAGGCTCGGCCAAGGCCGGCCTGTCGCGTCTGACGCATGATGCGCCGGTGGTCGTGGTGTCGGACGTCCGCATGCCCGGTCAGGATGGCTTCGCGCTTCTGGAAGCGGTTCGGGAGGTGGATGGCGAAATCCCCGTCATTCTCGTGACGGGCCACGGGGACGTGCCGATGGCGATCCGCGCCGTGCGCGCCGGCGCGTGGGATTTCGTCGAGAAGCCGGCGGATCCCGTGCGCCTCGTGGAGACCATCCGCCGCGCTGCGGCGCATCGCGCGCTGATTCTCGAAAACCGCAACCTCCGCGCGCGCGCCGAGATGGACGACCCGCTGGCGCGGCGTCTCGTCGGCTGTTCGGCGGCGATCGAGCGGTTGCGCAAAAGCCTGAGGCTGCTCTCCGATTCAGACGCCGACGTGCTGCTTCTCGGGGAGACCGGAACCGGCAAGGAGGTGGCGGCGCGCGCCCTTCACGATTTCGGGCGCCGCCGGCAGGGCCGGTTCGTAGCGGTCAATTGCGGGGCGATTCCCGAAACGATGATCGAGAGCGAGCTGTTCGGCCATGAGCCGGGCGCGTTCACGGGTGCGCGCGAGCGCCGCATCGGCAAGCTCGAACACGCAAGCGGCGGCACGCTCTTTCTCGACGAGATAGAATCGATGCCGCCCTCCGCGCAGGTGCGCCTTTTGCGCGTCCTGCAGGAGCGGACCATCGAGCGGCTGGGGTCCAACAAGGAAATCCCCGTCAATCTCCGCGTCGTTGCCGCCACCAAGGCGGATCTCGCGGTGCTGGCGACGCAAGGTACGTTCCGCGAGGACCTCCTCTACCGCCTCAACGTGGTCACCCTGCGCCTGCCGCCCCTGCGGGAGCGGCGCGACGACGTGCCGATGCTGTTCCGGCATTTCCTCGATCTCGCGGCGTCCCGCGAAGGCCGCGCGGCGCCCGAGCCCGACCCAACTTTTCTCGATTCGCTCACGCAGATGGAATGGCCCGGCAATGTGCGCGAACTGCGCAACGCCGCCGAGCGGCATTTCCTCGGCATGGACGACGAGGGCCCGCTAGCCTTGCCGGAAGGCCCTCGCGACGCGCCGAGCCTCGAAGAGCAGATGGAGATCGCCGAGCGTCGGGTCATTCACGATACCCTCACCCGAATGGGCGGCCGCATCGGCGCGACGGCCGAGGCCCTCGGCATCACGCGCAAGACCCTCTATCTGAAAATGAAGAAATACGATCTCGGGCGCATGGGCGATCTGGAAGCGTGATGTTACGGGGCTGACCCATCGCGACAGCGCGACGTTACCGTTCGTTCCCCTCTCGATGCCTCCTTCGCCGGGTTTCAGGACAAGGCCGCCGCAGTCGCGGTCTGGCCCGGTTCTTGCATTGACTGAGACCGGCTGCCTGCGGGCGGACCCAAGCCTGTCCCAAATTTGGAGGAAATCGATGCTTCGCCATTCCGCCGCCATCGCGGCTCTTCTCGGCGCGACCCTGCTTTCGAGCGCCGCCTTCGCCCAAAGCGGCAAGGTCACCGTCGTCACGTCGTTTTCCAAGGACGTGACCGATCCGTTCAAGCAGGCGTTCGAGAAGGCTCATCCGGGCGTCACCCTCGACGTCCAGAACCGCAACACCAATGCGGGCGTGAAATTCGTCGAGGAGACCAAAGCCAACAACCAGGTCGATCTCTTCTGGGCCTCTGCGCCGGATGCTTTCGAGGTTCTCAAGGGCAAGAAGCTCCTGCAGAGCTACAAGCCGAAGGCCGAGGGAATTCCCGAGAAGGTCGGCTCCTATCCGATCAACGATCCGGACGGTTTCTATTCGGGTTTCGCGGCCTCGGGCTACGGCATCATGTGGAACGACCGCTATGCCAAGGCCAACAAGCTGCCGGAGCCCAAGGACTGGCAGGATCTCGCCAAGGCGGTCTATTTCGACCACGTCGCGATGGCGGCGCCGTCGCGGTCGGGCACCACGCACCTGACCATCGAGACCATCCTCCAGGGCGAGGGCTGGGATCAGGGCTGGCGCGTGCTCAAGGAAATGTCGGGCAACTTTCGCCAGATCACCGAACGCTCGTTCGGCGTGCCCGAGGCGGTGAATTCCGGACAGGTCGGCTACGGAATCGTGATCGACTTCTTCGCATTCTCGTCGCAGGCCTCCGGCTTCCCGGTGAAGTTCGTCTATCCCACGGTCACCACCATCGTGCCGGCCAATGTGGGCGTCATCGCCAATGCGCCGAACCGCGCCGGGGCCGAGGCCTTCGTGGAGTTCCTCGTCTCGCCGCAGGGCCAGGAGGTCCTGCTCGAGCCGACGATCCGCCGCCTGCCGGTCAATCCGGCGGCCTACGCCAAGGCGCCCGCGGATTACCCCAATCCCTTCAAGGACACCTCGGTGGGCGCGCGCGTGAAGTTCGACGTGAACGTGTCGGAGAAGCGCACCAACGCGGTGGACGTGCTCTACGACCAGACGATCACGTTCCAGCTCGACGCGCTGAAGGCCGCCACCAAGGCGATCCACGATGCGGAAGCGGCGATTGCCAAGAAGGATTCGGCCGGGGCGAAAGCTCTCGTGAAGGAAGCGCGCGATCTCGTCGCCGCCATGCCGATCACCGAGCAGCAGGCCGCCTCGCCTGAAATCGCGGGCGCGTTCACGGGCGGCAAGGAAAAGGGCGCGCGCCAGGCCGAGCTCGAGCAGCAATGGGCCTCTTTCGCCAAGGACCGCTATGCGCAGGCCAAGACCAAGGCCGAGCAGGCGCTGAAACAGGCTCAATAGGCCTCAAAGGCACCCAGCTTCAAACGGGCGGCCCGGGATATCGGGCCGCCTGACCTCCTTTTTCGGATTTCAGGAGAGCGGATCCATGTCCGTCGCCGCGACCGTCCCGCGAGTGCAAGCTCCGTCCGTGCTYGCACGGCTCGCCCACACCATGTCCGCGACGCCGGGTCAGATCGCGCTGAGCCTCGCCATCGTGGCGTTCCTGGCGCTGTTCCTGATCGTCCCCGTCGGAACGGTGATCTACGTTGCCTTCACAGAGAAGGGCACGAGCACGTTCACTTTGGTCAATTTCATCGATTTCTTTCGCACGGATCTGTTCGTGCGGTCGTTCTGGAATTCGGTCTACGTTTCGGCGATGTCGGTGGTGCTGGCCTCGATCTTCGCGCTGCCGCTTGCCTACATCACCACACGGTTCGATTTTCGCGGCGCCATCCTGATCCAGACCCTCGGCTTCCTGCCGCTCATCATGCCGCCCTTCGTGGGAGCGGTCGCCATGCTGCTGCTGTTCGGGCGGAACGGCACCGTCAATCTCCTGCTCGACGATTGGTTCGGCTTCAAGATCTCCTTCATGGAGGGCCTGAACGGCGTCATCTTCGTGCAGGCGGTGCACTATTTCCCGTTCATCCTCATCAATCTTTCGACCTCCCTGCGCAACATCGACCGCGCCATGGAAGAGGCGGCGCAGAATCTCGGCAGCTCGGGCTTCCGACTGTTCCGCCGCATCGTCTTCCCGCTCGCCATGCCGGGCTACATCGCCGGCGCATCGCTGGTTTTCGTGAAGGTGTTCGACGACCTTGCCACCCCGCTCCTTCTCAACGTGAAGGACATGCTGGCGCCCCAGGCCTATCTGCGCGTGACATCCATCGGCATCGCCGATCCCATGGGCTACGTGATCTCGGTGGTGCTCATCTGCATGTCGATCCTCGCCATGTGGATCTCGGCGCTCGCCATGCGCGGCAAGGATTACGCCACCGTGCAGCGTGGCGGCGGCGGGCTCGCGAGACGACAGATGCGGCCGTGGGAGACCGTCATCGCCTACGCGACCGTGTTCCTCATCCTGTCGCTCGTGCTCGCGCCGCATGTCGGCTTGCTGCTCCTCTCCTTTGCCACCATCTGGTCGTTCAGCCCGCTGCCCGACGGCTTGACCCTCGCCCATTACGGCCGGGTGTTCGGGGAGAGTTTCATCTACGTCAAGAACACGCTGATCTACGCGTCGCTGGCGGGATTGATCGATGTGGTGGTCGGCACCATCATCGCCTATCTGGTGCTGCGGACGCGCCTGATCGGACGCGCCTGGCTCGATTGGGCCGCGACCGCGGCACTCGCCATTCCGGGCGTGGTTCTGGGCATCGGATACCTGCGCACCTTCTACGGCGTACAGCTTCCCGACGGTACGCCGCTCGCCACCCTGTGGATCGTGATCGTGCTGGCTCTCGCCATCCGGCGGCTGCCCTATGCGCTGCGCGCCTGCTACGCGGCCTTGCAGCAGATCTCCGTCTCGCTGGAGGAAGCGGCGGAAAATCTCGGCGCCACCAAGACCCGCACCGTGCGGCGTGTGGTTCTGCCCTTGATGGCCGGCGGCATCTTGGCCGGGTTCGTCACCAGCTTTGCGACGGCGGCGGTGGAATTGTCCGCCACCCTGATGCTGGTGCAATCGAACGCCGACGCGCCACTGGCCTACGGGCTCTACGTGTTCATGCAATCCCCGGCCGGACGCGGGCCGGGCGCTGCCCTCGGGGTGATCGCGGTGCTGCTGGTGGCCCTGTGCACCTTCGCGTCCCATCTGATCATCGAACGAAGCCAGAAGGCCCGATCGCCCGCTCTAACCCCTTCCGATTCATAGGGACCGACCTTCATGAACCAGCCTCTTCGCGCAACCCAACTCGACACGCCCGCGGTGGATGTCGACATTCGCAACGTCGATCTGTTCTACGGTACGAACCACGTCCTCAAGAACATCAGCCTCCATGTCCGGCCGGGCGAGTTTTTCGCGTTTCTCGGCCCATCGGGTTGCGGCAAGACCACCCTTCTGCGGCTCATCGCGGGCTTCAACAACGCGCAGAGCGGCGAGGTGCTGGTCGGCGGCCGCGATCTTTCGCGCCTGCCGCCGTGGAAGCGCGATGTCGGCATGGTGTTCCAGTCCTATGCGCTCTGGCCGCACATGACGGTCAGGCGGAATGTGGCGTTCGGCCTGGAGGAGCGGCGACTGCCCAAGGCTGAGATCGAAAGCCGGGTCGCGGCGGCGCTCGAACTCGTCGGCCTGTCGCATCTCGCGGACCGACGCCCCTCGCAGCTCTCTGGGGGCCAGCAGCAGCGTGTCGCGGTCGCCCGCACCATTGCGATCGAGCCGAAGGTGCTGCTTCTCGACGAGCCGTTGTCGAATCTCGATGCCAAGATGCGCGTGCAGGTGAGGCGCGAATTGCGCGACCTGCAGCAGCGGCTGGGCCTCACCACCATTTTCGTGACGCATGACCAGGAAGAAGCCAATACCATCTGCGACCGCATCGCCGTGATGAATGACGGCGTCGTCCAGCAGGTCGGCACGCCCATGGAGGTCTATGCGAAGCCAGCGAACCTGTTCGTGGCGAATTTTCTCGGCACCGCCAACATCCTGCCGGGACGCGTGGTGCGCAATGGCGACGCGCGGATCTTCGAGATTGAGGGCGGGCTCAACATCCCGGTCCCGGCGGATGCCGAGGTGCCGGACGGTGCAAAGCTCGTGTTCCGGCCGCAGCATGCGAGCCTAGGGGCGGAGGTGCCCGACGCGCTGGCGCTGCCCGGCATCGTCACCCACACGGAATTCCTTGGCTCGACCCTGCGCTATGGCGTCCGGATCGGCGCCACCGAGGTTCTCATCGACACGCCGTATCATTCGGGCGACGCGCCCTACGACGCGGGAACACCCGTCAAGGTCGGCCTGTCGCTGCGCTCCGCCACCTGGCTTGCCTCCTAGGCGATTTTCGAAACGGCTCCATGACCCAACTCAAAGCCATCATCTTCGATCTCGACGGCACGCTGGTCGACAGCGCCGAGGATCTGCGCAATGCCGCGAACGCGCTGCTCGGGGAAGAGAATCTGCCTCCCGTAAGCCTTGAGGACATCAAGGCGATGATCGGCGACGGCGTCGCGAAACTGGTGGAGCGTGCGATCCTGCGGATCAGCGGCGAGGTCGCGGCGCTGCCACGGCTGGTGGCGAGGTTCATGCAGATCTACGAGGCCGATGCGTCGCGCCACACCCTGGCTTACCCAGGTGTTCGCGGAACGCTCGAAGCCTTGAGCCGCATGGGCCTCCGGCTCGCGGTGGTCACCAACAAGCCTCACGCGGCGACGATCGCCATCCTCGAATCGCTCGGTCTTTCGGCGTTCTTCGACGCCGTCATCGGCGGCGACACGCTCGCCGAGCGCAAGCCGCATCCGGCACCGATCGAGGCGGCTCTTCGGCTGATGGGAATTGGCGGCGACGCGGCCTTCATGGTCGGCGACAATTACCATGACGTGCAGGCCGCGCGCGCGGCCGGTATCGCCGTCGTTGTCGCGGTGACGTACGGCTACAGCCACAAGCCGCATGCGGAGCTTGGCGCCGATCACCTCATCGACACGATGCCCGATCTCCTGCCGATCGTGGCGAGCCGCGTCGCGGCCTGACACTCCACGAGACGTGGAGACCGGAGCGTATTTCCATGAAACTGATTTTCGTCCGTCACGGCGAAACCGAGTGGAATGCCGAACGGCGGCTGCAGGGACATGCGGACGCGCCGCTATCCGCGCGGGGGCTTCAACAAGCGCGCGGCACATCGCTGTTCTTTGCCGGTTCGCCCGCGCCTGTGCACGTGGTCTCGTCCGATCTGACCCGGGCCCGCCGCACGGCCGAAATCCTGGGCTTTCCCGATGCGGCGACCGATGCGCGCCTCCGGGAGATGGATCTGGGCGAATGGACCGGCCGCTGGATCGACGACATCGAGAAGGCGGATGCCAAGGCCTATCGTAACTGGCGGCTGGGAACTCATACGCCACCCGGCGGCGAAAGCTGGGGGCGCTTCTGCGCGCGCGTCGATTCGGCGTTGACGGAGATATCGCGACGACACGCGGGCGACGTGGTCGTAGTCACTCATGAGGGCGTGGTCCGCGCCGCCTGCCAGATCCTCATCGGGTTGACGCCCGAATGCATGGCGCCGGTGTCACCGGCCGCTCTCACCATTCTCACCGTGGATCATGCGGCGCAGGGGCGAACGGCACGACTCGTCGCCTACAATTTTGCACCGACGCCGGGCGATCTGAGAACGCGAGGTCTGGATCACGTGGCGGTGTGACAATGGCAGCGCGGGCGGACGCATTCCTTGCATCCGCCCGCCGCCTGTGGCGTGAGACTAGCGCTCGATCATCTTGTTCCAGCGGCTGTTCCATTCAGGACGCTTCTCGTTGATGGCGTCCCAATCCAGCGTCACGGCATTCTTCATGTAGCCATGGAACTTGGCGAGCTTGGCTTCGGCTTCCGGAGTCGCCGCCTTCGCCTTGGTGTTCGACGGCACGATGTTGCCGAATTGCAGTGCCTTGCTCTGCGCCTCCGGCGACAAGAGGTAAGCGGCGAGCTTCTGCGAAAGCTCGGGCTCGCTGTTCTTGGCAATCACGCACTCGGCCACCATCAGCACCACCGAACCTTCCTTCGGCTGGGCGTATTCGACCGGAATGCCCTTTTCCTGCAGGGCCGCGACGGCGGTCGGCGTCAGCGGGAAGATCGCGGCCTCGCCGGTCTGCACCATTTCGGAAATTTTCGCCGAGCTCGGGATGAATTCGAGCACGTTCGGCCCGATGGTGCTGCGGAACTTCGCGAAGCCGGGCTCCACATCCTTTTCCGTGCCGCCCTGAATGCGGTTGAACATCAGGAAAGCGTGCAGGCCGAACGACGACGCGGAGGCGGATTGGAACACCACCTTCTCCTTGTATTTCGGGTCGGCGAGATCCATCCACGAGGTCGGGGCCGCCCAGCCCTTCTCGTCGAACATTTTCTTGTTGTAGGCGAGGCCCGTCATGCCGAGGTCGATGCCGACCGCCATGTCGCCTTTCATGCGTGCGCCGGGCGCGAGGTCGGCCAAAGCGGGGCTCTCCGTCATCCTCTGGCAGAGGCCGGCGCCGATCGCCCGCACCATCACGCCGTCATCGAGAAACATCACGTGCATCTGCGGGTTGTCCTTGGCGGCCGTGGCTTTCGCCAGGATGTCGGACGAGGTGCCGGGAACGACCACCACCTTGACGTCATTCGCCTTCTCGAAATCCGGCAGCACGTTCTGCGTGAAGGTCTTCTCGAAATTGCCGCCGTTCATGCCGACATAAAGCGTCTTGGTCTGGGCGTGGGCTGCGCTGGCGAGCGACGCCATGGCGACGGCGCCCAGCAAGACGTGTCTGATCTTCATCATTGCGATGTTTCCCTCTGTTGTGGCTCAGTGATCGAAGCCGCACCCGAGCCCTGGTTGGTGCGGTTGAAACGGTCGATGGAGAACGCCCCGATCGGCGTGGCGGTGCGGCCGTCGCGAACGAGATCGGCCACGACCTCGCCGACGCCGGGCGCGATCTGAAACCCCGCGCCCGAAAACCCGAACGCATGGATCAGACCCGGCGTTGTCATGCTGTGGCCGATGACGGGATTGCGGTCGGGCGTGTCGGCCTCGGTGCCGGTCCAGAAGCGGATCGCGTGGGCATGACGCAGGGATGGAAACATTTCAGTGGCGCGGTTCATGACCGTCACCGCGGCGTCTCCGACCGGACGCGAATAATCGGGATCGGCGAGGGGCGCGCCGCGCACGCCGCCGACGATGCAATTGCCCCGCTCCACCTGACGGGCATAGATACCGCCGCCCTCCGCGCCAATATTCACCGTCATGATGGCGGCGAGCGGCTCGGTGACGATCAGGCACGGATAGATTCGCCCCAACGGCACATGTTCGCCGAACGCCTCGGCGAAAGGCGCAGCCCAGGCGCCGGCGCTGTTCACCAGATGCGTCGCCCTGATTTCGAGCCCGTCACCTGCCGACAGGCGAAAACCATCCGGTGTCTTGTGTGCATGGTGGACGGCCGTCTGTTCAAGGACGGTCGCGCCCGCGCGCGCCGCCGCCCTGGCAAAGGCTGCCGAGACAAGGCGCGGATTGGCGTGTCCGTCGCCAGGGCACAGGGACGCGCCCGCCATGTCGCCGGCAATCCAGGGGAACCGCTCGCGCAGGCCATTGTGGCCGATGAGTTCGAGGTCGAGGCGCATGTCGGCCACGAGGGCAGCATACCGCTCGAGCGACGCCATCTCGGCCTCGGTTCGCGCCAGCTTGAGATGGCCCGAAGGAGAAAATTCGCCGTCGATGCCGATGAGCTCCTTCAAACGCGGCCAGATCGCATGGGCGCGCTGAGACAGCGGGATCTGCTCGGGCGGACGGCCCTGACGCCGCACGCCGCCGTAATTCACGCCGCTCGCCTGCGCGCCGCAGAAACCCTTGTCGAGCAGCACCACCGAGAAGCCGCTCCGCCGCAACGCGAGGGCGGCAGAACTGCCGACGAGGCCGCCCCCGATGATCGCCACATCTGCCGAGAGGGTGCGGCTCATGCGGCTTCCTCCTCGGCCGCGAGATCGAGCGGCAGGGGCTTGACCGGAGCCTGCGCGCGCAGCCGTCCCACCGCATCGAGCGAACGGCCACAGGATGCGGCGAGCACTTCCGCCGCGGATGTTCCGCACATCCGGCCCTGACAGCGCCCCATGCCGATGCGCGTCAGCGCCTTCAAGCGATTGATCTCGACCACGCCCATCGTGCCAGCCGCAAGTCGGGCCTCTCCCACCGCGATCTCCTCGCACCGGCAGAGCACCACATCGTCGGCGAGCTTATCAGTCCAGCCGTCCGGGAACGGGAAGGCGCTCTCCAGGATCGAACGAAACCGCTCCAGCGCGGCGGATTTTTGTTCGAGATCGCGGACGCGCGATGGGTCGGGCGGAAGACCCGCGTCCTCCAGCACGGCCAGGCCCGCGCGCTCGCCGCCAAGTTCCGCCGCGTCGGCGCCAGCGATTCCGGCGCCGTCCCCGGCGATATAGACCCGCGCAACGCTGGTCCGCCCGGCTGCATCGCGCTCCGGACGCCAGGCCCGATCACGTGTGTCGAAGAGGAACCGGCAGCCGGCGAGGTCGGCAAGCTGGGTCTCCGATCGCAGTCCGAGGCCGAAGCCTATCGCGTCGCAGGCGATCCGTTTCTCAACGCCGCGCTCCTGCCACACGATGGCCGTGACGCGCGCGTCGCCTTCGACGCGAACGGGTTCGACGCCATAGAGAACCGGCACGCCGCGCGCCGCGAGCTCCGCCGCATAGCGCATGCCACGCAGGATCACGCCCGGCTGCAGCGCAAGACCTCGCAGGAGATTGAGTTTGGCCGACAACGGCGCGGTGTCGAGGACGGCTTCGACCTTTGCACCCGCCTTCATGTATTGCCAGGCGACGAGGTAAAGCAGCGGGCCGGAGCCCAGAAACACCACCCGCTCGCCGATGGCGCAGCCTTGCGATTTCAGTGTGACTTGCGCGCCGCCGAGACTGAAGACGCCGGGCGTCGTCCATCCGGCGAAGGGCAGCACGCGGTCCGTCGCGCCGGTCGCCAGGACGAGATGGGTGAAATCCGCGCGGCGGTTATGGCCGGCGACCGCGATGTCGGCGACATTGCCGCCGATGTTCCAGACCAAAGCCTGCGGCCAGTAATCGACGCGGTCGGCAAGCGCCGCGATGGTCTCGTGCAACGCCGTCGCCTTGCGGGCCTCAGACCCGTAGAGATCGCGCGGCGAACGTTCGTCGGCAACGAGGCGCTGGCGATAGATCTGCCCGCCGCCGAGCGGCGCTTCATCGACGAGGAGCGGGCGTATGCCCGCCTTTGCCAGAACCTCCGCGGCGCGAATTCCGGCCGGTCCGGCCCCGACGATCAGGGGTCGCAGCAAGGGGGTCACGACCGCTTCTCCGGTCGCGTGCGAAGGTCCATGCCGGGCTCCAGCCGCGTCGTGCAGGCGCGCAACCGACGGCCGTCTGCGGCAAGGACCCAGCAATCCTGGCACGCGCCCATCTGGCAGAAGCCGGCGCGGGGCGTGCCGGAAAAATCGCCCCGCCGCAATTGGTCGGTCAGCGTGAGGGCGGCGGTCATGATGGTGTCGCCGGCCCGGCCCTCGCACGCCACGCCGTCGAGGATGAACGGGATGACGGGAAGATCGCGTCTGGCGAGGCGTTTCAGGAGGGCCATGCTGAATCCGCCCTAGCGTTGACCGACGAGGATCTTGTCGAGGCCGAAGGCGCGGTCGAGCACCAGCATGGCGACCGCCGTCAGCGCGATCATCAGTGCGGAGACCGCCGCCATCATCGGATCGATGGATTCCGTCGCGTACATGTACATCCGCACCGGCAGCGTGACGGTCGCGGGCGCGGTGACGAAGATCGACATGGTCAGCTCATCGAAGCTGTTGATGAAGGCGAGGAGCCAGCCGCCGGTGATGCCGGGTAGGATCATCGGCGCGGTGACGCGCCTGAACGTCGTCCAACTGCTCGCGCCCAGGGTCATGGCGGCCTGCTCCGCGCTGCGGTCCAGTCCGGACAGAGCCGCCAGCACGAGCCGCAGGACATAAGGCGTGACGATCACGATGTGGGTGGCGACCAGCCACGCGAAGCTGCCGGTGGCACCCACCAGCGCGAACAGGCGCAGGAAGGCGACGCCGAGCACGAGATGCGGGATGATCAGCGGCGAGAGAAACAGCGCGTTCAACGCATCGCGTCCCGGGAAATCGAGGCGGCTGATGGCAAGGCCCGCGGGAACGGCAAGCGCCACCGAGAGTGTCGCCGACAAGGTGGCGAGCCAGATGCTGTTCCAGAAGGATGCGACGAAATCCGGATGAGCGAAGACCGCCTTGAACCAGCGCAGCGAGATGCCCGTGGTCGGCAGCGACAGGGTGTTCTCGGGCGTGAACGCCACGAGGCAGATGATCAGAAGCGGCGCGAGGACGAATGCCACGACGAGGCTGTGAAAGACGAGGGCGAGCGGTCCGTTCTTTTGCATCGCGATCACCCGAGCATCCGTCGCGCCCTGGTCTCGACCATGCGGTTATAGGCCAGCATGATGAGCAGGTTGGCGACGAGAACGATGATCGCGATGGCGGCGCCCAGCGGCCAGTTCAGCTCGTGCAGATATTCGTCGTATACGAGCGTCGCCGCCATCTTGAGCCTGCGGCCTCCGAGCAGGCCGGGAATCGCGAAGGCGCTGGCCGAGAGGCCGAACACGATGAGGCAGCCGGACAGCATGCCGAGCGATACCTGCGGCAACACGACCCGTCGCAAGGCCGCGAAGCGTGACGCGCCGAGACTCCAGGCGGCGGCCTCGACCATCGGATCGAGCTTCTGCAGCGCGGTCCAGATCGGGATCACCATGAAGGGCAGCATCACGTGCACGAGCGCGATGACGATCGCGGTTTCGGTGTAGAGAAGCCGCGCGCTCGGCAATCCCACGAGCTGCAGGGCCTGGTTCACGAGGCCTTGCGAACCGAGCAGCATGCTCCAGCCGAAGGCGCGGACGACCACCGAGACCAGCAGCGGTCCGATGATGACGAGAAGAAACACCGAGCGCCACGGATTGCGCATCCGCGCCAGGATGTAGGCCTCGGGCGCGCCGAGCATCGCGCAAATGAGCGTGGTCAGCGCGGCGATGCGCAAGGTGCGCCAGAAGATCCCGAGATAATACTCGTCCGTCACCACCGCGATGTAATGCGCGAGCGTGTAGGTGTCCTTGATGCCCGTCGCATGATCGTAGGCGCGAAACGACAGAATGACGGTAAGCGCCAGCGGCAGCAGGATCATGCCGGCGAAAAAGAGCGCGCCCGGGCCTGCCAGAAGCCACGGCGTCAAGGCGCGGGACGATGGGGGCCGTGGTGTCATTGGGCGCTCCTCACCGGTTCGTCGCGGAGATCACGCGCAGATCGGCGGGCTGCCAATCCAGACCGACGGATGCGCCCTCCGCGGGTGGCTCTTCGCCCTGGTTCGGGGTCGCCACCGTCATCGCGCCGACAGGCGTGTCCACGGTGAACAGCCATTGGCTGCCAAGGAAGAAGCGGCTCGCGATGTCGCCATCGAGCCGTCCTTCGCCGGCCTTGCGCAGCAGGATCTTCTCCGGGCGGATCGACATGGTGACGGGCGTCCCGTCGGGAAAGTCCGCGACAAGCGCTTCGAGACGCAGGCCGTGAAGATCGACCGCGCCGGCACCGCCCTCGCGCCGCCAGGTCCCGGCGATGAGATTGGTCTTGCCGACAAAGGAGGCGATGAACGCGTTGGAGGGCTGCTCGTATAGCCTGTAGGGCGCATCCACCTGGGTCATGCGGCCCTGTTCCATCACCACCACGCGGTCGCTGATGGAGAGCGCCTCGGCCTGGTCGTGCGTCACCATGATGGTGGTGGTGCCGACCTTGCGCTGGATGCGGCGAAGCTCGAACTGCATTTCCTCGCGCAGCTTGGCGTCGAGATTGGAGAGCGGTTCGTCGAGGAGCAGAACTGGCGGAGCGATCACGAGCGCCCGTGCGATGGCGACACGCTGGCGCTGGCCGCCGGACATTTCGCGCGGATAGCGGTCGGCGAATGCCGAGAGCTGCACGAGCGACAGCATCTCGCGCACGCGGTCCTGTCGTTCCGGACGCGGAACCCGGCGCATCTCGAGGCCGAAGGCGACGTTCTCGGCGACGGTCATGTGCGGGAAGAGCGCATAGCTCTGGAAGACGATCCCGAGCCCGCGTTTGTTGGGCTTCTCGTTCGTGATGTCGCGGCCGTCGAGGGTGATCCGCCCGGCGGAGGGCTCCACCAGACCGGCGATCATCTGCAACGTCGTGGTCTTGCCGCAGCCGGAGGGACCGAGGAGCGACACGAACTCACCCTTCTCGATGGTGAGCGCGACGTCGTCGACAGCCGCCATGTTTCCGTAATGCTTCGAAAGCCGCTCAAGCGCCAGAAAGGCCACGTGATCCTCCGATCCTGCATTCGGTTCGGGCCGCGGGGGACAAGCAATCCCTTAGCCTGCTTCGGATGACGGCTGGAACGGGCCGGCGAGTCAATGCAAGGATTCCACAGGAGGAAATCTTTTTGATTTTTATTCCATTCAGTGGAATAAACAGACCGACATTAGTGGGTTTCTTCAGAATGAAAGAAGCGGACAGCTCGGGGATTCGGCGGGCGCTCGGCGTCATGAAGGTGTTGGCAACCGGCGAGTCCGGCGGCATGCGGCTGACCGACGTCGCTGCCGCGAGCGGCTTGAACCAGCCGAGCACCCACCGCGCGCTGAAGGCGCTGATTGCCGAAGGCTTTGTCGAGCAGGTGGCGGGCAGTCGGAAATATCGTCTCGCTCTGGCGTTCTTCGTGTTGGCGGCCCGCGCCGGTCAGGCAGACGGCCTGCGCAATCTCGCCCGCCCGGCGCTGCTGCGGCTCTCCGCCACCTTGGGCGACACCATCTTCCTGCTGGTGCGCAACGGCTTCGACGCCGTCTGCCTCGATCGCATCGAAGGACCGTTCCCGATCCGGTCGTTCACCGGCGATATCGGCGGCAAGGTGCCGCTGGGGATCGGCCAGGGAAGCCTTGCCATGCTGGCGTTCCTTCCCGACGGCGAGCGCGAGGCGGTCATCCGCTTCAACATTCCGCGGCTGCTCGATCGGGGCTTTCTCGACGAGGTCGGTTTGCGCATGCAGGTCGACCATGTGCGGCAGCTCGGATGGGCCAACATCAATACGGGGCTCATCCCGGGAATGGCCGGAGTCGGCGTTCCGATCCTCGATGCGGAGGGTCGCGCCGTCGCGGCTTTGAGCATCGGCACCCTGGCCGAGCGGCTGAAGGATGACCGGCTTCCCATCGTGGTGCAGCTTCTGCAGAAGGAAGCCGAAGGCATTGCCGAACGTCTCAATCCGTTCGATCCGACCCTGCGCTATCCGGCGCGCAGCCTCAGCGGCGCGACCGCCGCCGGCTGATTATCGGCAGCGCCCGGCGGATGCGCACTCGGAATACGCCGACCACGAGGCAGTTCTCCAGATTCAGGTCGCGCTTGCGATCACGCGTTCGAGAAGCGCCATCGCGCGCGCTCCGTCCTCGATGGTGGGCGCCGCGGTCACGTCGCCGCGCGCGGCCCTGACGAAATCGCCGAGCAGCGCGTGATAGCCCTTGTGGTCCTCGTTGGCGGCGGCCGTCAGGTTCGGCTCCCAGACCAGCGTGTCCTCGCCGTCGCGCAAGGTCGCATTCGCGTCCGACACCTTGAAGGGCGGAGCGCGGAAATAGCGGACCTCATGGACGTTTCGGACCTCGACGCGGCGATGGTCGCCCATCACCTGCCACCATTCCATCGGTGTCCCGCGCGACTGATGGGTTCCCATCACGAGCGTGCCGATGGCGCCGCTTCGAAAGCGGAAATCCACATGGAGCAGAAGCTTGCCGGGCGCCATCTCGTGCCGCCGCGCGCTTACATCGGCGACGGGTCCCATCAGGCGCGGAACGAGGTCGAAGTAATGCACGCAATGATGCAGGTAGAAGCCGGAATAATCCGGGTCCTTGGCGAAATAGGTGGGCGCCGTCATGTATTGCCCGAGGAAACTCGCGCACTCCCCGAACTCCTCCGAGCCGACGACGTTGAGGGCGATCCGGTTTGCGGTCGAATAGGGCTTCATGAAGCCGACGATGACAGGCACGCCGGCCTTCGAGGCGGCCGCCGCCAGTTCTTCCGCCATGGCGGCGGTCGGCGCCGGGGGTTTCTCGATGAAGACGGGCAGCCCGCGCGCGACCGCCGCGAGGCCGATCTCGTAATGACCCTTCGGACCGACCGCGAGACCGATCGCGTCGATGTCTTGGCGCTCCAGAAGGTGGCGCCAGTCGGTCGTGAGGTCGTCCGCCGCCAGGCCGTAGCGCGCGCCCGTCGCAGCGAGGCGCTGCGGGTCGGAATCGCAAAGGGCGGCGATCCGCACGTCGTGGCGGGTGAGCTGCGGCAGGAGCATCTCGTTGGCGTGCGTTCCGCAGCCGATCCAGCCGATGCGAAGCGTGCTCATGCGGCGGCCTTTCCGGCGAAGATGAGCGCGCCCCGCAGATACGCGATGCTGGCGGCAAGCTCGGCATCCTCATCGGCGGCGGGCGCACGCCACTGGGCGAGCGTGACACCGGCGCCTTCATCGCTGCGGCGGAAGGGTTCGAGCACGATAGGGCCTTTGTAGACGACGTCATGGAGCGCGCGGGCGATGGACGGCCAGTCGATGTGACCGGATCCGACGAAGCCGCGGTTGTTCTCGTTGGCCTGGAAGTGAACGAGCCTTGACCCGGTTCGCCGGATCGCGGAGGGCAGGTCGAACTCCTCCATGTTCATGTGGAAGGTATCGAGCATGACGCCGACCGCGGGAGACGCGACTGCCTCGACGATCTCGATCGCGTGACCCGCCGTATTGGCGATGTCGGTTTCGAATCGGTTGAGGGGTTCGACGCCGAACGTCACACCCGCATCGGCGGCCCGGCGACCGGCCTGTTTCAGTCCGGCGACCACGGCGGCGATCCGTCGCGCACGTTCGCGCTCATCCACCGGTGACGGCGCACGTCCCGCAAAGACGAGCGGCGCGCCATAGAGCGGGCCGCCGACGATGGGTGCCCCCAAAGCCGCCGCGATATCGACGCAAGCCTCCAGATAGGCCGTTCCAGCCCGGCTCGCGGCCTCGTCGGCGCTCGCAAGATCGCGCGAGATGTTGACGCGGGCCGCCAGCACCACGCTCAGTCCCACATCCTCGATCGCAGCGCGGGTTTCCTTAAGATCGAGTTCGCCCGGTTCGGGCACCAGGAGTTCGACCACGTCCGCTCCCGCCCGCTTCATGCGCGAGAATGTCGAAAAATGTTCCCGCGTGAAGGGGCGGGCGTAGAACATCGAGATCACCCCGATGGCGTTGGACATGGTCATGATTTCACCGCGCCGGCCGTGAGTCCCCCCACGAGCCGTTTTTGAACGAGAAGGAAGAGAATCGTCACCGGCAGCGCGATGAGCGTGCCGCCGGCGGTCAGCAATCCCCACTGGATCGTGAATTCGCCGATAAAGAGCTGGAGCGCGACCGTGACCGTTCGAACAGCCTGTCCCGACAGCATCATGGCGAAGAGATATTCGTTCCAGGAGGTGATGAAGATGTAGATGCCGGCGGTGACGACGCCCGGCATCACCAGCGGCAGGACCACGAGCCTGATCGTGTCGAACCGGCTCGCACCGTCGATCATCGCCGCTTCGTCGAGATCCTTCGGGATCGCATTGAAATAGCTCGTCAGCATCCAGATCGCGAACGGGATGGCGAAGGTCGAATGGCCGAGAATGACCCCGAAGAACGTGTCGATGAGGCCCAGCGTCCGCATCAATAGGAAGAGTGGGATGATCAGAAGCACGATCGGGAACATGTTGATGACGAGAAACGCCGTCATGAGCTGCCGCCTGCCGGTAAACCGGAACCGCGAGAACGCATAGGCCGCCGGTATGCTGACGCCCAGGCCGATGAGCGCCGAGCCGCAGGCGATCACCATGCTGTTGCCGAGATTGCCCGTGAAGCTCGTGCGGCTGATGAGGTCCCGATAGTGCTGCAGCGTGCCTTCGCGCGGCAGATATTGCACGGGCCAGATCGAAAGCTCCGCCTGCGGCTTGATCGATGTGAGGATCATCCACGCATAGGGCGCGATGGCGAACAGCACGACGAGCAGGACCGGCAGCTCGACCTCGAGGAGCCGGCGGGTGCGGGATCGACGGTCGATCATCCTTCCAATCCCTTCGAGGCCCGCCGCACATAGAGCCACACGACAGCCAGAAGCAGGAATGTCAGGACCAGCGCGAGCGCCGCCCCATAGCCGAATTCCATGCTGCTATAGGCGCGCAGGAACGAGTAGAGCGGCAGGGTGTGGGTGGCATAGCCGGGTCCGCCCCCGGTCATCACCAGAATGACGTCGAGGGAATTGGCCACCCAGATGGTGCGCAGCAGGAGCGCGGTCGCCAGCACGTCGGCGATGGAGGGCAGCGTGACGTAGATGAGGCGCTGAAACGGCGTGACGCCATCGATCTCCGCCGCCTCGTAGAGTTCCGCCGGCACCGTCTGCAATCCGGCGAGAATCGTGACGGCGAAGAACGGGAAGCCCTGCCAGATCAGCGCGAGCATGACGGCGGCGAGAGCGGTGTCGGGCCGCGCGAGCCAGGCGATGGGCGCATCGAGGATGCCGATGCGGATCGACATGTCGTTGATGACGCCGAGATTGAAATCGTACATCCATGTCCACATCAGCCCGATGATGACGCTCGGCAGCGCCCACGGGATGATGATGAGGGAACGGGCGAGACCCCGCCACCAGAAGCTCTGGTTCAAAAGCAACGCCGCGCCGAGGCCGAGCAGAAATTGCAGGCCGACCACGCCGACGATCCAGACGAGCGAGTTCCACAACGAGATCCAAAACACCTCGTCGTTGGCGATGGCGACGAAGTTCCCGATGCCGATGAAAGCCGCGCTCGATGGATCGTACAGCAGATAATTCTGCATGCTGAGCCACGCGGTCTGCGCCACCGGCAGAAGAACGACCCCGCAGGTGACGAGGATCGCCGGCAGAAGAAACCAGAACGGCGTCCAGACCCGGCGGCGACGCCGGGTCGAATATGGACGCTCGATTGCGGCAATGGATGACACAATATTGATCCTGAAAAGCGGTGCCGGGAAAGCGAAATCACCGCGAACCCGATCGTCCGGAAGGCGGGATCGGCGAACCGAACCCGCGATCTCTCAGCCGTGGAAGTGCTGCTCGATGGCGCGCATCATGTCGTCCGGCTGGATCTGGCCAAGCAGCGCGCGCTGCATGTTGGTGGGCCACACGCGTGCGATGAAATCCGGCGTCTTCGGCGAATCCGGCAACGACGCGGCAATCGGCAGCGAGGCGATGCTGGCATCCACGAAGCGCTTGGGATGCAGCGTCCAGTTCGCCGCGGCCGAGGTGGCGATCGGCAATTGTCCGGTGAACTTGTTCAGCACGACGTTGTTTTCCGCCGTCGACAGGAACGCGGCCCAGCGGAACGCTGCTTCCTTCGCCTTGCTGGAGGCGAAGACCGCATTCGATTCGTCACCGAAATAGGTCCAGCCTTTGCCGTCGGGCGCACGCGGCACCGGCACCGCCGAGACGTTGTCGCCCAGCACGCCGACGACCTCGTTGGCCGAGCCCACATGGTGGATCGTCATGGCGGTGCGGCCCGCCTTGAAGGCATCGACGATCTGCCGGAAGCTGTCGGTCGGCGCGGATGCGGGCACCACCTTGTCCTTGGTGGCGAGGTCGACGAACCAGCGATTCGCCGCGAGCGCCTTCTCGGTCACCATGCCGCCCTTCTCGAAGGAGGCGCCGCCGCCGAGAACGAAAGGTCCCCAATGGTCGAAGCCGCCGGCTCCCCCGCGAAGGCCGAAGCCCGAGATGTCGTCCTTGGTGAGGGCTTTCGCCGCGCCCCGGAACTCCTCGAAATTCGTCGGCGGCTTCAGGCCGGCTTTGGCGAAGAGATCCGGCCGGTAATAGAGGTAGAGCACCACATATTGCAGCGGCAGGTAATATTGCTTTCCGTCGGCGCCGCGATTGATCTTCCAGATGTTGTCGGCGATGTCGGCGCGTCCGGCCCAACCGCCGATGAAGCTGTCGAGCGGCTCAAGCGCCTTCATGAGTTGTAGGCGCGCATGCCATGACAGCCGCACCATCGCGCAGTCGGGTGCGTTGCCGGCCACGAGCGCTGCGAAGAGGCGCGTCTGATAATCGTTGCCGCCGCCCCACGGAATGCTTTCGGCCTGGATCTTGATGCCGGGATTCTCGGCTTCGAATTTCGACACGAGCTCGGCGGGCGAATGCTGCGGGTTGTCGAAATGATACCACCAGCGCACATTCGTCGCACCTTGCGCGATGGCGGGGCTTGCAAGCGGAGCCGCAAGAGCTGCGGCACCCGCTAGCTTGATGAATTCGCGACGTTCCATGGTTGTAATCCTCCCGTTGTTTTATCGTTGAGGTGATGGGCAACATAGCGCCCGCCCGCCGCGATCATCCGGTGCGCGGCATCGAGCTCCCGTGTCATGCGCAGGCAGCCATGCACGATTCCGGGAAAGTGATCGTAGCGAAACGAGGCGCTTGCCTCGGTGAGGCGCGCCGCGAGAACGAGCGTGTCGTCCCGCAAGGGATCGAGTCCGGCGGCCGACAGGTAGAGCGGCGGCAATCCCGCCAGATCGCCGCGCGAAGGCGCCGCGAGGCTCGTGGTGTCGTGACGCTCAGACCCTAGAAAATTGCCCCAGTACCAGTGCATTTTTTCGGTGGTCAGCAGATAATCGCCGCCGCCGAACGCGGCGTGRCTCGCGGTGCTGAAATCAGGCTCATAGCAGCCGTAGAACAAGGCCGCGGCGCCAAGTTTCTTCTGCCCCGCATCCCGCCTCGCCATCAACGCCGCCAATGCAAGATTCGCGCCCGCGGAATCGCCCGCGATGGCGATGTCCGAATTGGAGAAGCCGGTGCCGAGCCCGCCGCGTTCCACGAACGCGATGGTCTCCAGCACATCGTCGAGGGGCGCTGGAAACGGGTGCTCCGGCGCGAGACGATAATCGACGCCGAGCACCGCGCAGCCGGATTCCACCGCGAGGTTGCGCATCGTGCCGTCATGGGTGTCGATGGAACCGAAGGTCCAGCCGCCGCCATGCACGAACACGATGACGGGCAGMGTCCCTTGACCCACCGGTCGATAGAGGCGCGCCCGGAGCACATGCTCGCCGCTCCTGATCGCAAGGTTTTCGACCGGTATCGCCGGTGCGCCGTCGCTCCACGGGATCGTCGCCGCGTCGGACAGGAGGCGCGCCTCGGCGACGGGCAGGGCACCGAGGTCGATCGCAGGCTCGGCGCGAAGCCGACGCAGGATGGCATCCATCTGCGGATCGATCCAGGGCGTCGCGTCGGCAGGGCTCACGATGGTTGATCCTCGCGGGTGACGATGGTGTCGATGTGCTCGCCGATGGCCCGGGCAAGACCAGCGCCGTCGCCGGCGGTCAGAAGATCGATGAGGGGGCGGTGGCGCAGAGCGGTGTCGAGCAGAGGCCGGCGGTGACCGGGGGCCCAGAGCTTCGATCGGTGCGAATGCAGGGTGCAGCGAGTCAGGATCTGTTCGAGGGCCTCGAGGCCCGAGAGCCGGAAGATGGTGAGGTGGAACACCATGTCGAGTTCGATGAGCCCGTATTCGTCTCCCTTGCGCGCCGCAATCTCCATGTCGGCCTGGATGTCCCTCAGCCGCTCGATCGACTCCGGCGTGGCGTTTTGCGCTGCGCGAGGGGCCCCGCGGATCTCGATCCGGCGGCGGAGCGCCAGGATTTCGTCGGCTTCCTCGGGGTCGATGCGGGTGATGGTCGTGCCGCGATGTCCTGCCCGGGCTACGAGTCCATCCTCCTGCAGCCGGAAGAGCGCCTCCCGAACGGTGCCCTGGCTGCACCCCAATTCCCGAGCGAGCCCGAGTTCGGTCAACGCGACCTCCGGGTTCATCTCGTTCATCATGATGCGCCGCTTGACCGTGTCATAGACAACGTCGCGGGGCCGTTTGATGGGTGCGGCGTACATCGGCTCCCCAGAATGAGTTATTATCAATAATAATATCGATAATGGGGAGACCGTCAAGCCTGGCGGTTCGCGCGGGATGGTGGGGCACGTAAATATTGCCGACGTCTTTGCCGAAACCATTCGCGCATTTCGACGCCCCTTGAAGAAACAAGAGACGCCGGGATAGACCTCTGCGCCTGATGGAGTTTTTCGATGCGCGGCAAGACCACCTCTTCCGAGACCATCTATGAAGATCCGTGGACGCACGTCCGTCTGGATGACGTGCATTTCGCGGACGGGCATAGAGGCAGTTATGCGGTGGTGACCAAGCCTGCGGGGGTCAATGTGGTGGCGCTCACCTCCTCGGGCACGCTCATCCTCGCGAAAGAATACCGCCATGCCCTGGGGGATTTTAGCATTGAGGCGGTAAGCGGGGCGATCGAACCGGGGGAAACGCCCACGGCGGCGGCGCATCGTGAACTCGCCGAGGAACTCGGATTCGCGGCAACGCGGCTGACACCTCTGACCGTCGTTCAACCCTTCACCGCCGGTGTGAATTCGACGAGTCACCTCTTCCTGGCCGAGGGCCTCGCCCCCACACCATCGCGGCCTGATCCGGGTGAATATATCGAACCGGTGGAAATGTCCTTGTCCGATGCGGTCGAGGGAGTGGTGAACGGAAAGATCGTCCACGCTTCCAGTTGTCTGGCAATATTGCTCGCGGAACGGCACATCGCCGGACGCTAGCGCCCGGCCCGGCCTTATCGGCCTCTCATCCGGCTCGGCAGCGACGCGCGGAGCTTGTCATTCTGAGGCTGGCCCATTAAGCCGCCGCTAGCAGCTTCATTCCGTCAGGGCCGGGTTTTTCCGGCCGCCCGCGCTTTCGGCTTGGCTTCGCCCTCCGTGCGGGTCCCGATGAAACCGAGGACGACGCTCACAATGGAATCTCTCATGCGTGCCCTTCAGCTCTTCGGCGACCGCGATCTTCGCATTACCGAGATAGACGCGCCGCCCCCCCCCGCCGCCGGCGAGGTGCAGGTGCGGGTGCGTGCGCTGGCGCTCAACTATCTCGACGTCTGGGGCTTTCGCGGCATGGCGTTCGCCAAGCGCAAGATGCCCCAGGTGGTGGGCGTGGAGGCTTCGGGCGAAATCGCGGCGGTGGGCGAAGGCGTCACGCGGTTCAAGGTCGGCGATCCGGTGACCATGTACGGCGCCGAGACCTGTGGTCATTGCAAGGCCTGCCGCGAAGGCCGCGACAATCTCTGCGAGAACGTCGCGGGCATCATGGGCTTTCATATCGACGGCTTTGCGCGCGAATACGTCAACCGGCCCGAGCGCCTCGTGATCGCGGTGCCGAAGGGTGTCTCGTTCGAGCAGGCGGCCTGTGCGCCGATCGGGTTTGGCACGGTGCAACACATGCTGTTCGACAACGCCAAGCTGGAGGCGGGCGAATCCATCCTCGTCCATGCGGGCGGGTCCGGCATCGGCACGGCCGCCATCAAGATGGCGAAGGCCATCGGCTGCACGGTCTATACGACGGTGGGCGACGACGAGAAGGGCGCCAAGGCCAAGGCGCTGGGCGCCGATTTCGTCATCAATTACCGCACCGAACGGTTCGAAGGGGAGGTGCGCCGCCTCACCAAGCGCAAAGGCGTCGATGTGGTGTTCGAGCATGTGGGGGCCGAGACCTGGAACGGGTCGTTGCTCTGCCTCAAGCGCGGCGGCCGCCTCGTGACCTGCGGTTCGACCTCGGGTGTTTCCACCACCATGAACCTGATGCAGCTCTTCCAGCAGCAATACCGGATCTTCGGCTCCTTCGGTTGCCGGATCGAGAACATCGGCCAATCCCTCGACAAGATGGCGGGCGGCATGGCTCCGGTCATCGACTCGGTGTTCCCGCTCGAGGATTTCCAGCAGGGGCTCGAACGGCTGGAGAGCCGCAAGGCCTTCGGCAAGATCGTGGTGACGTTCTAGAGCGGGCGGGACGAGATCGTTGGCACATCCCCACAAACGGCGCACCGCGCTCTCCCGCCTGATCGAGATGGTCATGGTGGGGCTCGTGCGCGCGGTGTTCGGCTTCGCGCGGCTGATCGGGCCCGAGCGTTCCGGCGGCCTCGGGGCCGGGATCGCCCGGCTGATCGGTCCGCTGCTCCCCGCCCACAAGACCGCGCTTGCCAACATTCGGGCCGCCTACCCGGAGAAATCGGACGTCGAGGCGCGGGCGATCGCCAAGGGCGCCTGGGACAATCTGGGCCGCACCGGCGGGGAATATCCGCATCTGGCGAAGCTGTTCGATTTCGACCCGGACAGCCCCGTGCCCGGCCGCACCGAAGTCGACGGCATCGAGCATTTTCTGGAATTGCGGGACGATGGCCGGCCCGGAATCATCTTCTCGGCGCACTTAAGCAATTGGGAATTGCCGGCGATCTGCGCCGCCCGCTTCGGGCTCGATGCCACAGCGGTGTTCCGCGCCCCCAACGACCCGGCGATCGCCCGCGTGCTCCATGAAATCCGGTCCGGCACCATGGGCGGGCTGGAAGCGGCCCGCCAGGGCGCGGCGTTCGCAATGCAGGGGGCGCTGGAAAAAGGCGGCCATCTGGGAATGCTCATCGACCAGCATTTCACCCGCGGGGTGATCGTGGAGTTCATGGGACGGCCCGCCCTCGTCAACCCGATCCTGGGCAAGTTCGCCCGCCGGTTCGATTGCCCGGTCCATGGGGTCCGCGTCATCCGCCTGCCCAATCACCGGTTCCGGCTGCAATTGACGCCGGCGCTCGAGCTGCCCCGCGATGCGGATGGGCAGATCAACGTCCAGGGCGCCATGCAGGCCATGACCAGCGTCGTCGAAGGCTGGGTTCGCGAAAATCCGAACCAATGGCTGTGGATGCACCGGCGCTGGCGCGTCCCGGCCCCGAAGGTCGCCCCCACTGCCTCAAGCTAAAGTGAGTTCCCCTGCGGCCTTGTTTCGTGTTCCATGCAGCCCACCATGGTTTCACGCTTGAAGTTTTTCGCGGTCGCTTGCGGCCTCGTCCTCCTGATTCGGCCCGCTCTGGCGGAGCCGCCCCGGGCCGTCCTCGAATTGTTCACCAGTCAAGGCTGCTCCTCGTGTCCCCCCGCCGATGCGGTCCTGGCCGATCTTGCGCGCCAGCCCGACATCGTCGCCCTGTCGTTCCCGGTCGATTACTGGGATTATCTCGGGTGGAAGGACACGCTGGCCCATTCGGCCTTCACGGCGCGCCAGAAGGCCTACGCGCAATCGCGCAGCGACCGGCAGGTCTATACCCCGCAGATGATCGTCAACGGCACCAAGCCATGCATCGGTTCGGATCGCGCGCGGGTCGAGGAATCCATCAAGGCGACCAGCGCGGCCGGCGGGGCCCTGCCGGTCAATCTCGAGATCGCCGAGTCCAACGGAACGGTGACCATCTTGGTCCGGGACACACCGCAGACCATCACGCGGGTCGCCGAAATCTGGATCCTGCCCGTCTCCCGCAGCCAGACCGTGCAGATCGGGCGGGGTGAGAATCGGGGCCGCACGGTCACTTACGCCAACGTTGTCCGCGGCATGAACCGCGTCGGGGAATGGCGCGGGGGCGCGGCGCGCTACCAGGTGTCGGTCGATACGGCCCGGGGCAAGGGCGACGGCTACGTGGTTCTGCTGCAGACGGTGGAAGACAACATTCCGAGCGCGATCCTCGGCGCGGCCAAGAGCAAGGGACTTTAGCGGTTTCTAAAGAACGATGACCTTGTTGGGCAATTCGTCGGTGTCGTCGAACCGCGCCGGCGCGTGAACGGCAAGGATCGCCCCCACATCCCTGATCGTCTTCATCAGGCCGCCGGCCGCCTGTCCCGCCCTGATGGCCTCGATGAGCGTCGCGACGATGTCCTTCCAGACTTCGGCGCCGACACGCTCGGCAATGCCCGTATCGACGAGGATCTCGGCGTAGTGCTCGGCCCGCGCCACATAGATCAGCACGCCCGAGCGATGGCGCGTGCGGGTCAGCCCGTGGGCCATGAATTCGTGCGCCGCGGCCGCGTGTGCGCGGGTTCGTTTCACCGCGGGAGGGATCAGGGCCCAGCGGATGGCCGGGATCGAGAACAGCAGGCTCAAGGCCAGCGCCGAGAGCGCCTGAATGAAAAAGATCGTGGCGGGGCCGAGTTGCGTGAGCCAGATCAGCGGCCACGGCACGAAGAACGCCCCCACGAGCGCCCAGAGCGCGGGAAAAAGCCGGTAATCGTCGGCCTCGCGCGCTACGACCAGCACGATCTCCCCATCGGTATCGCTTTCGACCTCGCGGATCGCCAGCGCCAGCCGGTCCTGTTCCTCCGATGAGATCATTCTACCAGCTCCCCGATGCGCCGCCGCCGCCCGACGATCCGCCGCCGCCGGAAAACCCGCCGCCACCGCCTCCAAAGCCGCCGCCGCCGCCACCCCAGCCGCTTCCGCCCAGGACCGATCCGGTGGTGATCCAGCGGCCGCTTCGGGTGCGGTGGCGCTGCGCGCCGAGCCCGCCACGCATGGCGCGCAGGATCATCACGATCACGATCACCATCACGACGAAGTGGAAGAGCGACATCGGCACGGACTTGTCGTCGGCCCGAACCTCCGCGCGCCGCTGCCATTCCTCGGCATCGCCGGTGAGAATCGACAGCACGCCGTCGACCCCCGCGTTGATGCCGGCGGCAAAGTCGCCCTTCTGGAATTGCGGCGCGATCGCCGTCGCGATGATGACCCGGGACAAGGCGTCGGTCAGGGCTCCTTCGAGCCCGTAACCGACCTCGATGCGAATCTTGCGCTCCTTCGGGGCGATCAGCAGCAATGCGCCGTTATTGGTCTTCGCCTGACCGAGTTTCCACTGGCGGAACAAACGGTTGGCATAATCCTCGATCTCGTAGCCCTCGAGCGACGGCACGGTGGCCACCACCACCTGATCGCTGGTCTTGTCCTCATGCGCCTTGAGTTTCGCTTCGAGGGCGGTGTGTTCGTCGAGCTTCAGGATGTTGGCTTGATCGACCACCCGCCCGGTGAGCGCCGGAAAGGTCTGGGCGGAGGCAGGCAAGGCCCCGGCGACAAGCGAAAGCCCAAGGATCACCGCGCCGCAGATGGCCCCCCATCGAGATGGAAGGAACGACACGAGCGAGCGCTGCCGCATGCTAGAATTTTACCGCCGGCGGCCTGTCGGAACCGGCGGTCGCCGCGAAGGTCTGCATCGGCTTGGCATCGGGGTACAGGATGGCGGCGATCCAGCGGCCGGGAATGGTCCGCAGCTCGGTGTTGAAGGCCCTTACCGTCTCGATGTAGTCGCGCCGCGCCACCGCGATGCGGTTCTCGGTGCCTTCGAGCTGGGATTGGAGCGCCAGGAAATTGGCGTTCGACTTGAGTTCGGGATACCGCTCCACCGTCACGAGAAGGCGGCTCAGCGCGCCGGAGAGCTGGTTCTGCGCTTCCTGGAACTGCCGGAACTTCTCCGGGTCGGTGATGGTGGACGCATCGACCTTGATCTGGGTCGCCTTCGCGCGCGCCTCGATCACCTGGGTGAGAACCTCGCGCTCCTGCTGGGCAAAGCCCTTCACGGTCTCGACGAGATTGGGGATGAGGTCGGCGCGGCGCTGATACTGGTTCTGTACCTCGCTCCAGGCGGATTTCGCCTGCTCTTCGAGGGTCGGCACGTTGTTGATCCCGCAGGCCGAGAGGCCGAAGGCGAGGACCAAGCCCGTCAAGGCCATGCGGATCGGGTTCGGCAGAGCCATCGACATCATGGAGTTTCGACTTTCGAATCGTTGCGGCCTCTAGACGCTTCACAAATGGGGCAAACCGCCCGGTTCAACAAGTCGCTTTTGTCTGGAGCGCCTCCGGCGATTCGGGCATGATGGCCGCGCGATATCGCCCGAAGGCCGCTCATGACGTTTCTGCCCGATTCCGCCACCCTGCTGACCTATTCGCTTGCCTGCCTCGTGCTGTTCATTACGCCGGGGCCCGATATGAGCCTGTTTCTGGCAAAGACCATGGCGGGCGGGCGCAAGGCGGGGCTTGCCGCGATGCTCGGTGCGATGACCGGGTGCTGCGTTCATACGCTGCTCGCCGCACTCGGCCTGTCGGCGCTGCTGGCCGCCTCCGTCACGGCCTTCATGATCCTGAAGGTGGTGGGTGCGCTCTACCTGCTGTGGCTTGCCTTCGACGCCGTCCGCAATGGCTCGGCGCTGAGCGTGCGGGACGAGAAAAAGGCCGAATTGCCGTTCTGGAAGACCTTCCTCGTAGGGGTCGGCATCAACCTCACCAACCCCAAGATCGTGCTGTTCTTCGTGACGTTCCTGCCGCAATTCGTGCAGGCCGGCGACCCGTTTGCCTCGGAGAAACTGATGTTTCTCGGCATCTATTTCGTGGTGCTGACGGCGCCCATGGCGGCGGTGATGATCGTGTTCGCCGACAAGGTGATTTCGCTTCTGCGCAGCAAGCCGCGGGTCATGCGCACGATCGATTACACGTTCGCGGGCCTGTTCTCGGCCTTCGCGATCAGGATCCTGGCGACGTCGGCGCGGTAGCGGGGGAGGCGCGGCCGGGGTCGCGGCCGGCAATCGCCCAATAGACGAGGCCTGCGACCGCGCCCGTGAGCCCCAGGACAAAGCTCACATGGAGTTCCCCTGGCGATCCGATCCGGGCCGATCCGCGCAAAATCCACGGAATCGCCGCCGTCAGGATGCCCGTGGCGAGGCCGTACCAGATGGCGCTGCGGGCCCGGATCACCTCGCTCAAGGCCGCGACGAGCAAGGGCGGGAAGACCAGAAGCGTGAACACGATCCGCCCCACCGCCTCGAACGCCGCCGCCACGATGGGTCCGGGGTCCTCGGACGTGAAGACCTCGTCGACGAAACTCCAGAACCCCACCAGCAGCGTATTGCCGGTCAGCACGGCCATTACCGGATCGAAAACGGAGGCGATCAACAGAAACAACGAGCTCGTGCCGATGGCGATCAGCAGGGCGAAGGGGATGAGGAGGAGGTAGCGGGTCATGAATCCGCTATAACATGGGAACGCGCGGCCGTCCGCCGATTGCAATGCGCCAGTAAATCCAGCCGCTGATGGCGCGCGGCACCGGCGCCGACGATCCCGCTACTCGCTGTCCCCCAGCGCATAAACGCCTTCCGCCCCGATGCCCTGCTCCAGCATCAGCCGGGCGCGGGCGCGGAGCTTCTCGGTCTCGCTCTTGAGCTGGCCGCAGGCGGCCAGGATATCGCGGCCGCGGGGCGTGCGGACCGGGGAGGCGTAGCCGGCGCGGTACACGATGTCGGAGAAGCGCTCGATGCGGTCCCAGTCCGAGCATTCGTATTTCGAGCCCGGCCACGGGTTGAACGGGATCAGGTTGATCTTGGCCGGAATGCCCTTGAGAAGCCGCACGAGGTCGCGGGCATCAGCGTCTGAATCGTTGACGCCCTTCAGCATCACGTATTCGAACGTGATGCGGCGGGCATTCGACAGGCCCGGATAGGCGCGGCAGGCATCGAGCAGGTCCTTGGTCGAATATTTACGGTTGATCGGCACCAGCTCGTTGCGCAGCTCGTCGCGCACCGCATGCAGCGAGATCGCCAGCATGGTGTTGGCCTCGGTCCCGAGGCGCTCGATCTGCGGCACCACGCCCGACGTCGAGACGGTGATGCGGCGGCGGGAGAGGCCGAGGCCTTCATTGTCGGCGATGACGCCGATGGAATCGATCACCTCCGACGTGTTGTAGAGCGGCTCGCCCATGCCCATGAACACGATATTGGTGATGAAGCGCGGGGCTTCGCGGGGCAGGAAGCCGTCATCGGGCGGCATCTGGTCGGGCCAGTCGCCGATACGGTCGCGGGCGACCATCAACTGCGCGACGATTTCGGCCGCCGTCAGGTTGCGCACGAGGCGCTGCGTGCCCGTATGGCAGAACGAGCAGGTCAGCGTGCAGCCGACCTGGCTCGACACGCAGAGGGTCCCGCGATCGCTTTCGGGAATGTAGACGCACTCGATCTCGGCGCCCTTGTCGTGGGCGCTCGTCGGCGCCATGCGGATGAGCCACTTGCGCGTGCCGTCCTTCGACACCTGCTCGGAGACGACCTCGGGGCGGTCGAGCGTATAGGCCTCGCTCAGCGCTGCGCGCAGGCCCTTGCCCACATTGGACATCTCGGTGAAGTCTCTGGCGCCCCGGAGGTAGATCCAGTGCCAGAGCTGGGCCGCCCGCATCTTCCGCTCGCGCTCCGGCACGCCGATCTCGCCGAGCTTGTCCTTGAGCTGGTCGCGGGTGAGGCCCACCAGGGTGGTCCCGCCCAGAGCCATGCCGGGAACGACGCTCAGCTCGGCCTTTTTTTCGATGGCGAGGGTGTCGAGGCCGGCGGCGCGCGCGGCGTCGCTCACGGTCACGGGAGCCGCGTTGGAGTTACGCTTGGCGATGTCGAGCGCCGTCGCCATGGGAGATCATGCCTTGCGTTTTGTGGAATGCGAGCGCGCTCTATAACACGATTGCGTCGGAAACGTGAGAGCGCGGATATTTTCCGCCAAGCGGCGGACCGCCTGCCTCAGGAGCATTCCTTGCGGGCGCGGTCGAGGGCCGCCGCGAAGCCGCTCAGGGAGTATTGGTCGGTCAGGCTGTTGCCGCGCGCCGACTGGGCCTTGATGGTGACGCCGGAGCTTTTGCCCATGGCGGCGATGGCCTGGCCCTCTTCGGCCGGATTTTTCAACCAGGCGTTCGAATCCTTGGTGATCAGCACGAACGACGAGGGGCCGATGGAGGCCGAGGCAGGGCCGTTATCCCTGGCCGAGAAGCCGAGCACCAGCGCGAGCTCGTTCTTGACGTTCTCGGCCGGGCGGAACGACACGAACAGGTAGGCGGGGTCCCGGTTGAGATTCTTGGGCAGCCGATCTTTGGGCTGGGTCAGCGCATAGCAGATTTTCGAGCGGCCCGATTGCGCCGTGTAGACGCCCCAATCGCCCATGGAGGCCAGGCGCGACGCGCCGCCGGGGCCCGTGGCGGCTTGCGCCGCGGGTTTGGCGGCTGCGGGCTTTGCCGGCGCGGGTTTCGCCGCCGGTGTGGCGGCTGTCGCGGCAGGCTTGGCGGGTGTCGCCGCGGGTTTGGCGAGCGCGGGCTTTGCTGCCGGCTTGGAGGTGGGGCGCTGATTCTGGGCGAAGGCCTCGGGAATGACACCGAAGGCGGCGACGGCGCAGAGAACGCCTGCGGCGAGGCCGCGCTGAAGGGATGCGAGATTCATGAGGCGCAGCCTATACACCGGATGGTTAAGAACTCTTCACCGTGCGGGCCAAAAAAGCTGCGGCGAAATGACGGAGGCGGAGGAACCGGGGCAAAAAAAGAGAGGCCGTTGTGAGACGGCCTCTCAGGCTGGGAGGAAATCGTATGGTGCTGAAACCAAAAGAAGTAATACAGAAACAATATATCGTATAAAAACAAAAAGCAATAAGATTAGACAGAAATAAACGGGATCAAAAACCTCAACGCAGGATTTTCGCGAAGGTGTCGGCGGGGCTTACGTTGAGGAGAACGGCTCAAAGATGGCAGAAAATCACAGTCGAGCCTCGCGGCTCTGCGGATGGTGGATGTGCGGGCGCAGCGTCGTCACGATGGCTCCGCTGGGGAAAGCGTCTCGCCCAACGCAGCTTTCGCCCGCGCCTTGTGTTCGGGCTTGATGGCGCCTGCGACCTGCGTGATGGCTGCTGCCAGGATGGCGGCGTCGTCGGCGAAACCCAGCAGCGGAAGAAAATCCGCCACCGCGTCGGTGGGCAGGATGAAATACGCGATGGCACCCATGAGAATCATCCGCACGCGATTCGGCGTCGCGGGATCGACCGCGCAATAATAGGCCGCGATCAGGTCCTCGGCGAAGGGAATCCGCCCGCCCAGCCGTTTCAGCTTGGCCCAGAAGTTCTGTCGGATGGCCGCCTCCTCGCGAGTGGCGCCGCGCATGGCGTCCATCTCGGATTTCGTGAACGGCTTCGTAAATATCTCGTCCAACCCAGAACTCCTTCGACAATCCGCGTTTCGGGCGTTTATGTGCACCGGGCGGCAATGCCGCACAGAATCGTCTGTGGCAGGAGAAGACCCATGAAGCTCGACAAATCTATGGCAGCCATCGTCACGGGCGGTGCGTCCGGTCTCGGAGCCGCGACGGCGCGGATGCTCGCAGCCGAGGGCGTCCGGGTCGCCATTTTCGACATGAATGCCGAGACGGGCGAGCGCGTGGCCGGCGAGATCGGCGGCCTTTTCTGCCAGGCGGATGTCACCGACGAGGCTTCGATCGACGCGGCGTTGACGAAGGCCCGGGAAGCCCACGGGGTCGAGCGCATCCTGGTGAATTGCGCCGGCATCGCGCCGGGGCGGCGCACCGTCACCCGGAAACGTGAAACCGGCGAATTGATCGCGCACGATCTCGCAAGCTTCCGGCGGACCGTCGAGATCAACCTGATCGGGACTTACGGGATGATCGCCAAATGCGCGTCCGCCATGGCGGCGCTCGACCCCGTCACAGCCGATGGGGGACGGGGCATCATCGTCAACACCTCGTCGGTCGCGGCGCAGGACGGGCAGATCGGTCAGGCAGGGTATTCGGCCTCCAAAGGCGGCGTGCTGGCGTTGACGCTGCCGGTGGCGCGGGATCTCGCGGGTTTCGGCATCCGCGTGATGGCGGTCATGCCGGGCCTGTTCCATACCCCGCTCTTCGACAACATCGCGGAGGATTACCGCAAGTCGCTTGAGGCCAACGTGCCGTTTCCGTCCCGTCTCGGCCGGCCGGAGGAATATGCCACGCTGGTGCGCAGCATCATCGAAAACGACATGCTCAACGGCGAAGCCATCCGCCTCGACGGCGCGCTGCGCATGCAGCCGAAGTGAGTTTACTCCTGGTTGGCGATGCCGGCGGCGAACCGATCCATGTCCTGCGCCAGCTCGATATCGGTGCGCGTCAGCCCCTTGGCCGAGTGTGACGTCAGCGTCACCTCGACCTTGCGGTAGGTGTTGGACCATTCGGGATGGTGATTGCGCTTCTCGGCCTGCAGGGCGACCCGCGTCATCCAGCCGAAGGCCTCGCTGAAATCGCCGAACACGAAGGTCTTGCGAATGGCGTCGCGGCCTTCCACAAGCGCCCAGCCCTCGAGCGCAGGCAGCAGGGCGGTGCGTTCCTCGTCGGTCAGTTTCGGCATGGCGGGCCCTCGTTTTCGTGGCGCTGCCTTTGGTCATGTGCCGTCAGCGCGGCGGTTTCAAGATCCGGCGCACCTTTATGCGGGCAGGCCGTCCTCGATCGCCCGCCAGTCATGTGTGATCGCAAGCGATTGGCGATCGACGATCAGGAAACATCCGCCGCCCGGATGGGACGGGCGGCTTTCCTTGCCGATCTCGACCTTCTGGAGATGCGCCGTGAGAAGGGCGCCGACACCCCCGTGGGACACGATCACGATGTCGCCGCCGCTTGGCTCGGTCGCGGCGATCTGGCTCACCGCCCGGACGATGCGCGCCTGCGCGTCGATGGCGCGCTCCCACCCGCGCACGCTGCGGGTCGGGTGGGCAAAGAACTCCGCGACCACCTCCCAGAATTCGGGCGGCGCGATGTAGCCCGTGGATTCGCGGCCATTCTCGCCGAGATCCCGCGCGGTGCGGAAGGGAAGGCCCAAAGCCCCGGCGACCATTTCGGCGCCGTCCATCGCCTTACGCTCGCGGCTCGCATAGATGGCGGTCACGCGGCGGGCGGACAGCATGCCGACGAAACGGCTCATCCGCGCGCGTCCGACCTCCGAGAGCGGCCATTCGGGGATAGGCTGCGCGGGATCGATGACGACTTCGGGGTGGGTGAGGAAAATGATCAACGACATGGCGCAACGCCGTAACGAAGCATGGCCGCTTCGTCCAGCTCTACCCGAGTGGATATGCCGCCTCGACGATGTACGGCCCCCCGCCCACCGAATCCTTGGCCGAGAAGAGCGCCACGCGCTCCGCCGTGAAGCTGATCCGCGGAAAATGTCCGCGCGCCACGAAGTAATCGGCGACGTCCAGGGGCGAGGAGGTGCGCAGCCGCGCCAGCGTCACGTGGGGTGTGAACCGGCGCGCCTCCAGCGGCAGGCCGATGCGCCGCATGAGGCGTTCCTGCTCGGCCTGCAGGTCGAGGATTTCGGGCGTCGGCGCCACGCGGGCGAAGACCGCGCGCGGCTTGCCGCCCCCGAAGGTATCGAGGCCCTCGATCGTGACGGTCAGCTTGGCGCGCTCGCGCGCCTCCGCCAGAACCGCATAGACCTCACGCGCCATGCGCTCGTCGATGTCGCCGATGAAGCGAAGGGTGATGTGATAGAATTCGGGATCGATCCAGCGGGCGCCGGGCAGGCCGCCGCGAAAGGCTGCGAGCGCCTGTCCGATCTCAGCGGGAATCTCGATGCCGGTGAACAGCCGTGGCATGAAAACCTCCCGGACGCCGCTGGGTCTCGCGGCCGATCATGGGGGCGAAGGCTTCGCCCCCACAAGCGCCGATTGCGGCGATCAACAGGTTCGGAGCCGTTCCCCGCCGCGCCACTCACGGGCAGGGATTGCAATGCTCCACGTGGATCGCATCGATGCGTGCCTCGAGTTCGGGCGAGATCGTGACGCCGATGGCGGCGATGTCGGTTTCCAACTGCTCCATCGAGGTCGCGCCGATGATATTGGCCGCGACGAAGGGGCGCGAATTGACGAACGCGATCGCCATCTGGGCCGGATCGAGATCGAATTCCCGCGCCAGCGCGATGTATTTGCGGATCGCCTGTTCGGAGACCGGATTCTCATAGCGCTGGCCGCGATTGAACAGGGTGGTGCGGGTGCCGGCCGGACGCGCGCCGCCCAGGTATTTGCCGGTGAGGTAGCCCTGCGCCAGCGGCGAATAGGCGAGCAGCGAAACCTCCTCGCGCATGGAGATTTCCGCCAAACCCACCTCATAGGTGCGGTTCAGGAGATTATAGGCGTTCTGGATCGACTGGACGCGGGGAAGATTGCGGGCCTCGGCATGCTTCAGAAACGTCATGGTGCCCCATGCGCTCTCGTTGGAGAGCCCGAAATGGCGGATCTTGCCGGCTTTCACGAGGTCGCCCATCACATGGAGCGTCTCCTCGATCGGGTGGGACTGTCCCTCCTGCATCCGAAAAACGGTCGGGTTCGAACCCCATGGCATCGGCCGATCCGGAAAATGGATCTGATAGAGGTCGAGATAATCGGTCCCGAGCCGCTTGAGGCTCTTGTCGATGGCCTCCTCGATCTGCGCGCGGGACAATTCGCTCGGCGAGCCGTCGTCACGAAGCCACGTACTGGTCGAACGGCCGACGACCTTCGATGCGAGGATGACCTTGTCGCGGTTGCGGCGCGCCTTGAACCACGAGCCGATGATCCGCTCGGTCGAGCCTTGCGTCTCCGCCCGCGGCGGGATCGAGTACATTTCGGCCGTGTCGATGAAGTTGATGCCCTGATCGAGGGCGTAATCGAGCTGGGCGTGGCCTTCGGCCTCGGTGTTCTGCTGGCCCCACGTCATCGTGCCGAGGCAGATCAGGCTGACATTCAGGTCGGTGCGACCGAGGCGGCGATATTCCATCGATAATACTCCTCGCGTGGGGCCCCTATGGCCTTTCGCGTGTGATCGGGACGGTGCCGACGACGTGTCAGCGTTTTGTGAGGGTCGCGAGAAATCTCTCGACGACGGGCAGGATGCGCGAAACGATCACCTCCACCCCCTGGGCCGTCGGATGTAGGCCGTCGGGGAGGTTGAGGTTCGTTTCGCCCGCGACCCCATCCAGGAAAAACGGATAGAGCACAAGGTCGTGCTTCTCCGCAATCTCCGGGTAGAGCCCGTCGAACGACCGGGCGTAGGTCGCGCCCAGATTGGGAGTCGCAACCATCCCCGCGAGCATCACCGGGATGCCCCGGGCCTTCAGGCGCTCGACGATTTCCTCGATGGCGCGGCGCGGCACTGCCGGGTCGAGGCCGCGCAGCATGTCGTTGGCGCCCAGTTCGACGATGACGCCGTCGGTGCCGTCGGGGATCGACCAGTCGAGCCGGTCGAGCCCTGCCGACGCGGTATCGCCGGACACTCCCGCATTCACGATCTCGACGGCGTGGCCCTTCGCCTTGAGCGCTTTCTCCAGCTTTGCGGGGAAGGCTGCCTCGGTCGGCAGGCCGTAGCCGGCGCTCAGGCTGTCGCCCAGGGCCACGATGGAAAGGGGCTTGCTCTGGGCAAAGGTCCGCGGTGCAGTCGCCATGGTGGCGCCAAACGCCACCGCGCACGCAAAAATGATCGTCATGAATGGGCCGGGTTGGCGCTTCATCAAATGGCTTCCCATATGGTTCGGATGGAGCCGGCCTCACGTGTGCCGGATTTCTTTTGGCGAATTTCCAAGTTTAGAACATCAAAGAGATCGGGTGACCGGGGATGCACGACAAGGCCATTTCGCTGCACGATGTCGATTTGAGCCTCGGCCGGGGGGCCGCGCGGGTTCACATCCTGAAGGGTCTCAGCCTCGACATCGCGACCGGCGAAGCGGTCGGGCTCGTGGGTCCCTCCGGCTCCGGCAAATCGACGCTTCTCATGACGATGGCGGGACTGGAGCGCCCCGATAGCGGCCGGATCGTCGTGGAGGGTACCGATCTCGCGGCCCTCGACGAGGATGCGCTGGCGCGGTTTCGCGGCCGCCGCATCGGCATCGTGTTTCAATCCTTTCATCTCGTTCCCACCATGACGGCCCTCGAAAATGTGGCCTTGCCGCTCGAACTCGCGGGCAGCCGCGATGCCTTTGAGCGCGCCGAGGCGGAGTTGCAGGCGGTCGGCCTCGGCCACCGGCTCCAGCACTATCCCGCACAACTCTCGGGCGGCGAGCAGCAGCGTGTGGCGATTGCGCGCGCCATCGTCCCCAATCCGGCGATTCTGGTGGCGGACGAGCCGACGGGCAATCTCGACGAGAGCACCGGACAATCGATCATCGACCTGCTGTTCGCGCTGAAGCGGGACCGCGGTGCCACGCTCGTTCTCGTAACTCACGACCTCAATCTCGCGCGGCTTTGCGACCGCATGGTGCGGCTGCGATCCGGGCGCCTCGAAGCCGATTCCGTATCCCTGCCGACCGAAGGGGCGGCGTGATGCACGGCACCGTCGCGCTTCCCCAGCCCCGTCCCCGGCCCACGCCCGCCTCTCCGCTGATCCTGCGTCTGGCGTTACGCGAATTGCGCAGCGGCCTGCGGGGCTTCGGGATCTTCCTCGCCTGCATCGCGCTGGGCGTGGCGGCGATAGCCGGGATCTCTTCCCTGTCGCGGTCGCTCACCGAAGGCATCGGCCGGGAGGGCCGCCGCATCCTCGGCGGCGACATGGCCTTCTCGCTCCTGCAGCGGGAGGCCAATCCGGTGGAGCGGGCGTTTCTGTCCGCCAAAGGCCAGGTCGGCACGGTGGCGGGCCTTCGGGCCATGGCGATCGCCGGCGAAAAGGGCTCGGCCCTTGTGGAATTGAAAGCCGTCGACGGTTCCTATCCGGCGGTCGGAACCCTCGAGACCGATCCGCAGATGCAGCCGGCCGAGCTTCTGGCGAGGCGGGACGGCGCGTTCGGGGCCGCCGCCGACCCGGTCCTGCTGGCGCGTCTCGACATGAAGGTGGGGGATCGCGTGACGATCGGCGACGCCACCGTCGAATTTCGCGCCAGCCTGACGTCCGAGCCCGACAAGATCGCGAGCGGCATCGGCCTCGGACCCCGTCTTCTGGTCTCGCAGGAGGCGCTCGCCGCGACCGGGCTCGTGCAGCCGGGGAGCCTCGTGCGCTGGACCTACCGCCTCATGCTCCCGCCGGTTCTCGCCACGGATGCGGGCTTGCTGCAGGTCGAGGCGGAGGCGGCGCGGGCGCTGCCCGAAGCCGGATGGAGCATCCGCACCCGCATGAACGCGGATCCGCGATTTGCCAAGAATATCGAGCGCTTCACCCAGTTTCTGACCCTGGTGGGCCTGACGGCGCTCCTGGTCGGCGGCGTCGGGGTGGCAAATGCGGTGCGCGGCTTCGTCGATCGCAAACGTGCCTCCATGGCGACCCTCAAAAGCCTCGGTGCGCCCGGCGGACAGGTGGTGGCGCTCTACATGACGCAGGTGATGGCGATCGCCGCCATCGGTATCTCCATCGGGCTTGTGGTCGGCGCCGCGCTGCCGTTCATCGTCACGGCCCTTTTCGGCCATCTGCTGCCCATTCCCATCGCGCCGACGCTCGCCTGGGGCGAACTCGGAATCGCGCTGCTCTACGGGTTGCTGACGGCGCTGGTGTTTGCGCTGGCGCCGCTCGGGCGAGCCCATGACATTCCGGTTTCGGGCCTCTTCCGCGATCAGATCGAGCCCGACCGCTCCTGGCCGCGCAAGCGCTACCTCGTGGCGCTGGCGCTCGCGGTCGCCGCTTTGGTCAGCCTTGCGGTCTTCGCCGCCTATGACCGCCGCATCGCGCTGATGTTCGTCGGAGCGGCGGCGGCCTCCTTCGCGCTGTTGCGGCTTGTTGCCCTTGCGATCATGGCGATCGCCCGGAATCTTCCGCGTCCCCGGCGCACGGGTCCGCGCCTCGCGCTGGCCAATGTGCACCGTCCAGGGGCTCTTACGCCCTCGCTCGTGCTCTCGCTCGGCCTCGGCATCACGCTCCTGGTCACGCTTTCGGTGATCGACACCAACCTTACCCGCCAGCTCCAGCAGACGCTCCCCGAAAAGGCGCCGAGCTTCTTCTTCCTCGACATCCCGAATGCCCGGGCGGACGATTTCGAGGGTTTCCTGAAACGAGAGGCGCCGACGGCCCATGTGGAGCGGGTGCCCATGATGCGCGGCCGGCTCGTCACCCTGCGCGGCCAGCCCGTGAGCCAGATCAAGGCCAGCGAAGAGGTGTCGTGGGTGCTCGACGGCGATCGCGGCATCACCTATGCGACGAAGATCCCCGAAGGCTCGAACCTCACCGCCGGCGAATGGTGGCCGGCCGATTATCGCGGCAAGCCGCTGGTCTCGTTCGAGGCGAAGGTCGCCGAGGGCCTCGGCCTCTCGATCGGCGACGAGATTACCGTCAACGTCCTGGGCCGGAACATCACCGCCACCATCGCCAATCTGCGACTGGTAGAGTGGCGTTCGCTCGGCATCAATTTCGTCATGGTGTTTTCGCCCAACGCCTTCGCGGGGGCGCCGCACACGCACCTGGCCACGGTGACGTTTGCCAACGGCTCGGATGCGCGGACCGACGCGCAGATCCTACGTCAGGCCGCGCAAACCTTTCCCATGGTGACGAGCGTGCGGGTCAAGGACGCGCTGGAGGCGGTGAACGACATCGTGTCGCAACTCGTCATGGCGATCCGGGGCGCGAGCGCGATCGCCCTTGTGTCGAGCCTTCTGGTTCTCGCCGGCGCCCTCGCGGCGGGTCATCGGGCCCGGCTCTATGATGCGGTCGTGCTCAAGACGCTGGGCGCCACCCGGGCGCGGCTGCTCTCGGCCTATGCGCTCGAATACGGCATTCTCGGCATCGCCAGCGCGGTCTTCGGGCTGATGGCCGGCACGCTCGCGGCCTATCTCATCCTCACGCGTGTCATGAATCTCGGTTTTTCGTTCGACCTGTCGGGCGCGTTACTGGCCTCCGCCCTCGCCGTGCTGGTGACGGTGGGTCTTGGCCTTGCCGGCACCTGGAGAATTCTCAGTCAAAAACCTGCGCAGTATTTAAGAAACCTTTAGGGGTTGCGGCATGCGCACGCAGGTGACGCCCGGTTGCTACGATACCCGGTAGCCGGCACAACTTGAGTATTCTTTGTCACGAAGAATTGAAGCTTGGCCTTCCCCCTTGCGTATCCCCGGCCGACAACTCATATTCCGAAAGTCGCCATGAGATGGCGGCCGAAGGTCGATGTCTCGACCTTTTCGAGGGAACACAACGGGACACCGTGAGAAAGGGCTCCGATGCAACCGTATGAGCAGAATCAGTATGCCGCCGGCACCGGCTTTGCCCGGTCGGCTGCGCAGGTCGATCAGGGCCTCCGCACCTTCATGCTAGGCGTCTACAACAACATGGTCCTGGGTCTGGCCATTTCGGCCGTGATCGCCCTGGGCGTGAACATGCTGGCCGTCACCAGCGATCCGTCGCTGGCCGTCGCCCGCATCGGCAGCRTAGGCCTGACCGAATTCGGGCGCGTGCTTTACGGCACGCCTCTGATGTGGGTGGTGGCGCTCGCGCCGCTGGCCTTCATCTTCATGTTCTCGTTCCGCATGGACAAGATGTCGGCCGCCTCGGCCCGCATGACGTTCTTCGCCTTCGCGGCGGTCATGGGCGCTTCGCTTTCGACGCTCCTTATCCGTTACACGGGCGCCAGTGTCGTGCAGGTGTTCTTCATCACCGCGGCCTCCTTCGGGGCGCTGTCGCTGTGGGGCTACACCACGAGCCGCAGCCTGTCGGGCATGGGCTCCTTCCTGATCATGGGCGTCGTCGGCCTGATCATCGCCTCGATCGTCAACATCTTCGTGGCGTCGAGCATGCTTCAGTTCGGCATCTCGGTGCTGGGCGTTCTGATCTTCGCAGGCCTCACCGCCTACGACACCCAGAAGCTGAAAGAGATGTATCTCTACGGCAATTACGACACCGAGGCCGCCGCCAAGGTGTCGGTCTTCGGCGCGCTGACCTTGTATCTGGACTTCATCAACATGTTCCAATTCCTGCTTGCGCTGTTCGGAAACCGTAACCAGTAAGATCGTCCACGAAACTTTTGCCAAGAAGCCCCGGCTGTCAGATGCCGGGGCTTTTTTGATATGAGCGACCCATGACCATTCTGGTGCGCCCGTCCCTCGCCACGGACATCCCCGCCATCACCGCCATCTACGCGCATGCGGTCACGCACGGAACGGCATCGTTCGAGCTGACGCCCCCCGATGCGGCCGAGATGGCCCGCCGGCGCGTCGCGCTGGTAGAGGCGGGTTTTCCTTACCTGGTCGCAGAGCGCGGCGGCGAGATCCTGGGCTACGCCTATGCGGGCCCCTACCGTCCCCGTCCGGCCTACCGCTCCACGGTCGAGGATTCGATCTATGTCGCGCCGGCCGCGCAGGCCACCGGCATCGGCCGGCGTCTTCTGACCGAGCTCATCCGCGAAGCCGAGGCGCGGGACTTCCGGCTGATGGTGGCGGTGATCGGCGATGCCGAGTCGCACGGGTCCATCTCTCTCCACCGCAGCCTCGGGTTCGAGATGGTCGGGAGCCTGCCGGGGATCGGCTACAAGCACGGGCGGTGGCTCGCCAGCGTGTTGATGCAGAGACAGCTCGGTCCCGGCACCGCGACGCCGCCCACGCGGGTTTCCGTTCCGTAAATCAGCAACGGGAAGGCGTCGTCAGCCGCCGACGACCCGCAGGGGTTTGTCGATGACCCGCAGGACGGTTGCCAAGTCGTTGCCGCGCTTGAGGATGAGGCCGCTCGCCACGACCACCGAATAGGCGCCTTGCTTTCGGGCGAGACGGGGCTCCTTCTCGACCCTGTAGAGAGGCACTTCGGAACTGCGCCGGTAAATTGAGAACACCGCCTTGTCGGTCAGGAAATCGATGGCGTAATCGCGCCACTCCCCCTCGGCGACCTTGCGTCCGTAGACATTCAGGATGGTCTGCAATTCAAGCCGGTCGAATGAGACCCGCTTCGGCGTGACGGGGAAGGACAGCACGGGGGCGGAATGGTGTGTCGATCCCTGAAGCGGGCTGCCGCGTCGCGGCTCCCCGGTTTCACCTTCGCTCATGATGCCTCCGGCGAATGTTGGTTTGGTGATGATGGGACGACCCGGGGCCCGGCGCAACCCGCCCTGTCGCAAGGGTTCACGCCATCGTCAACCAAGCCGCAATCTTGCCGCAATCGCGCCGTTTCGCAGCCCTTTTGCGGCGCGAAAAACGAACGTTGCCTCGACGGCCCGGTCCATCGTCCATCCGGATAGTCAGCCCCCCAGCCCCCCGGACGATTGGTGGGCCGGGCCAATTTCCCAGAGTCGGGGCAATACTTTCTTTCGTGCGAGCCGCCCACACGGGCGGCTTTTTCTTTTCACTGCGCGCACGCAGCCGAAAATGCTGCGTTTTCAGGATAAGCATCCTATTTTGGCTCTTCTGCGCCCCAAGACACGGGCAGGTGTTGCGCGGTTCACGGACCTGTGCCAACCCTCGCGAAGGATCGTCGATTGAGGATGCAGGCGCATGAAGCTGGAAACGCCAACCAGCGGCAGCGAATTGACAGCGCAAGCCGTAGCGATGCTGGAAACCAGGCATAAACTGGTCCCGCCGATCTTCGTCCCCGTGCTGTTCGGCCGGGTGCCCGCCGAGGATCTCGCTCCCTACTCATCCTTGGCGCTCGCGGATCTCGCGGCCGCCGCCTACGAGCATCTCAGGTC